>DATFNQ010000131.1:0-18146 GCA_035266305.1 Methylovirgula sp. | reverse complement strand
CTTCGTCCGTCAGGTCCGACGGATAGCGCTTTGTCTTCTGGGCGATCCTGGCCATCCGGCCACGTGTCTGCTCTGTCCACATCCAGAGCTTGAATCACAATCCGGCCTCAGAGGAAATGCTTTTCCAAACGGACTCTTAGCACTCGGCCGAGTTTGGCTCCGCGGCTGTGAGCGCCTCAGCTCCGTCTCGCGCCCGCCACGACATCCGGCGTCTCCCATCCCAGATGCTGGCCCGCATCGACGGCGATCATCTGTCCGGTCACGCTGCGCGCTTCCGCGAGATAGAGAACGGCCTCGGCGATCTCGGCCTCGCCGACCGCGTGTTTTAACGGGACGCCGGCCACCTCCGCCGCAAATCCGGTGGTACCCTGCGGCTCATTCGGCAGCACCGGTCCGGGCCCGACCGCATTCACCCTGATGCCGCGCGGCGCAAATGCCTGCGCCATGGTCTGCGTGGCCCACCAGAGCGCCGACTTCGTCAGACTGTAGGAGAAGAATTGCGGCGTCGGCCGCCAAACCCGCTGATCGATGATGTTGACGATCGCCGCCGCACGCCCCTCGGGCACTTGGCCAACGAATTCCTGCGCGAGCAGCAAGGGCGCCCGCAGATTGATCGCGAAAAGCCTGTCCCAAAGATCGAGATCGAGGGCAAAGGCGCTGTCTTCCTCGAACATCGAGGCGTTGTTGACGAGCAGATCGAGGCTCCCCAAGGCTTTCACCGCAGCCGTCACGATGCGCGCCGGCGCGGCGGGATCGACGAGATCGGCGGCGATGACGAAGGTCTCGACTCCGCTTTGCCCCAAGCGGGCCGCCGCCTCCTTCGCCTCGTCATAAGAGGTCTCGCTGCAATGGAGCGCGAGATGATAGCCCTGCGCTGCGAGACGTTCGGCGATCTTGAGGCCGATCCGTCGCGCCGCACCGGTCACCAGGGCCATGGCCATGCCGCACTCCGCAGGTCCTACGACTGACGCCGCAGCTTTAAGCAATTTCGCCGGCGAGGAAAACCGGCCACGACAGGTCTAGAGGGCGAGGCTGACGCTTATGAAGCGATAGTGAGATTGTTTTAACCATAAAGTATTTGCGAGTGCTCACATGACATGACTTATGAAACTCCGCTTAACCCTCCATTCATAATATAATATTTGTAACGCTGTATATTTACCATTAACGCAAAGCAAGCTGAGCCGATGCCAGCTTTACGTTTATTTTATTTAAGCCATAAGTAACCAGATAAGGTTAAACCTTCTCGTCGGGTGATCCAACAGCGACGAGGTGCTCGAATGAGACGCGGTCTCCTGGCCCTTCTGGCTTCGACGGCTATGGCCTCGCCCGCCTTTGCGGCCGATCTGCCGCAATCGGAAGCGCCCTATTATGTGCCGCCCCCGCTCTTCACCTGGACCGGCGCCTATGTCGGCGCCAATGCCGCCTACGGCGTCGGCCGCTATACCTATGGCGGGGGGAGCTATTTCGGCGATGCGGGGGGCGGACTCTTCGGCATTACCGGCGGTTATAATTATCAATCCGGCCCGGTCGTCGCCGGCGTCGAAGCCGACCTCGCCTTTGGCGGCGTCAACGGCAGCGGCAATCCGCGCGCAGGGGTGAGCGCCACGGGAAGCATCAACGGCGAAGGCTCCCTGCGCGCTCGTTTCGGCTATGCCCTCGACCATACGCTCTTCTACATCACCGGCGGTTACACCGGCGCCGATCTCAAGGGCAGCGTCTCCGACTATGCCTCGAACCCCAATATCCTCGCCAGCCAATCGGCCTATCTGAACGGCTTCGTGATCGGCACCGGCGTAGAATTCGCGCTGACGAGGAATATTTCGGTGAAGGCGGAATACCTCTTCAGCGATTATGCGAGCAGCGGGCTGTTCAACGGAACGATCGACAACATCAACTCCGGGCTGGGTGTCTCGACGGTACGCGCCGGCATCAATTATCGTTTCTGAGCACGGGTCACTTCAAAGGCCGGCACCTCCGCCGCGAAGGAATCGAGCCAGGCGACGAGCGAGGGGTGCTCTGCGCGCCAGGCGCCGGCGAAGCGCAGGTCGAGATAGCCGAGAACGCAGGCAAGACCGATGTGCGCCGCGTCGCGACGGCCCGTCGGCGGGCCGGCCGCGAAGGCAGCGAGCCCGCGCGCGACCTTTTCGGCCTGGTAGCTCAGCCACTTCTGGGAGCGGCCCTCCGGGGCGCGGAAGCGTTGCTCATAAATCTGCAGAATGGCCGCATCGAGAATGCCGTCGGCAAGCGCGCTTGCCGTCAGGGTCTCGAGACGCGCGTGCGGCTCAGACGGTATGAGCACGTTGCCGCCGGCGCGCATGTCGAAGTACTCGATGATCACGCGGCTGTGGAAAACTGCCGTTTCATCCTCGAGAATCAGTACCGGGATTTTCCCGAGCGGATTTTGCCGACGCAGCGGATCGTTCGGATCGATCGGATCGGCTGTCACGACTTCGATCTCTCCCCGCAAGCCAACGATCGAAGCGGCGATCTCGACCTTGCGTCCGAAGGGCGAAGGCGGCGACGAACGCAAAATCATCATGGTCGAATTCCTTGGGTCCGGCAGAGGTCATCTGAACCGCAGAATTGCCAAATCGGCCGCCGGTCCGGCAATGAGATGATGCCGGACCTAGACAAGGTGGAGATTGACGGCCTTCGGTCCTTTTCCCTTCTTGTCCGGCTCGGTGTCGAAACTCACCCTCTGACCTTCATTCAAGCTGGTGAGGCCGGCCCGTTCGACCGCGGTGATGTGAAGGAATATGTCGGGTCCGCCGCCGTCCGGTGTGATGAAGCCAAAGCCCTTGTTCACGTTGAAGAATTTCACCGTCCCTTGGGGCATCAGTCGTTTCCTCCCGTTTCGTTTTCGGGCTCGCCGGCGATGCAAGCCGGCGGCTCCTTTTTCCATGTGCCGGGGGAAGAATGAGCCTGGCTCATCATCCTCGCGGTTCAGTCGCGCACGAGCCAGGCGATGTCGGCTGCGCCGCGGCCTTTGCTGCCCATGGTCCGCGCAAGATACGGCAAAACTGCGCGCGCTTCCATGTCGAGCGGATAAGGCGGATTGAGAATAAGGAGGCCATTTGCGGCGAGCGGTCCGTCCGGGCGCGGCAGGTCAACCTGGAGTTCAAGACGCAGAAGTCTTTTGATCCCTGCTTGTGTCGTCGCCGGAGCGAGGGCGCCGAGAAAGCCATCAACGGCGCTGCGGTCCTTGATCGGGAACCAGACCATATAGACGCCGGTCGGCCATTTTCGCGTCGCCGCCGTGAGTGTGGCGAGGAGGTCCGCGAACTCCGTCCTTTGTTCGAAGGGCGGATCGATCAGAACGAGACCGCGCCGCTCGGGAGGCGGCACGAAGGCTTTGAGCGCGGTGAACCCGTCGATTTCGATGATCTTGACGCGCGGGTCGCGACCAAACTCCGGCTGCGCCCTCAGCGCCGCGACGACATCCGGATGTGCGTCGCAGAAGATCATCCGATCCTGAGGCCGCAAGAGGCGGCAGGCTAGCGCCGGCGAGCCGGGGTAAAGCGGCGGGTCGCCCGCGATGGCCGGGGAGACCATGGCGAGATAGGGTTCTAGGAGGGCTTGCACCTCCGGCGGGGCGTGGCCCGCGGCGAGCCGGCCAATGCCGCTTCGCCATTCCGAGGTCTTTTCCGCCGCCGCGGCGGAAAGGTCATAGACGCCGTCGCCGGCGTGCGTCTCGATGACCCGAACGGCGGCCTCTTTGCGCGTCATATAGAGAAGAATGCGCGTCAGGATCACATGCTTGAACACATCGGCGAAATTGCCGGCGTGAAACGCGTGGCGGTAGTTCATTCCTGCTCGGCCGCCTACCGCATCGGCGGGACGGAGACCTGCTGCGTATAGCAAAAGTGGCGACTGACCTCCGGGCACGCGACGAAGTCGTGAAGATCCTTGGAGAAGCAGATCCGCACTTCGTCCAACTCGCCCGCATAGCATTCGACCGCGAGCATGCCGGGCCGCAGGCGCGGATTGGCGGCAATGAAGGCGCGCTGGATATCGATCGGCGTCCAGGTTTGAGCCTGAGTTGCAGCGCGGAAGGGGGGCGGAATGGTGATCGCCTCGCGCGCCTTGCGCACATCCGCGAAATAGTCGGTCGGGCTCTTGCCGGAACAGGTTCCGTGCTTGCGCCACTCGAATCGGGCAAGCCCTTCGTCCGGATAGAGCCCTTTCGCAGCTTCCAAGGCGAGCTGGGACGGCGACCTGATGCCGCTGCAATCCGATGGAAAGCCGTGTTGATATTGCGGCCAGAGCCCGTGCACGACGAAGCCGAGATGAGCGCCGCTCGCGCATTGCGCATGCGCCTTGCCGGCGCCGCCGGTGTCGCAGAAGCCTGGAGACCAGGACAAGGCCAAAACATGAAAGTCGAAGTCGCCGGGCGTATTGGCGCGCGGCTGCGGCGCGCTGGGCGCGACCGGAGCCGGACTCGGCGGCTTTTTGTCGGCGCAATTGTCGAGCACGCAGCCCTTGTTCTGGGGAGCCTCTTGCGCCGCAACAAAGTTCACCAGGCCCACGTAGCAGAGTACCGCGAAGGCCATGGCCGCCGCGTCGCGAGAGAAGGCGAGAGCCATGGATTGCGATCTCCTAAGCTCGGCGCGATCAGGGCTGCGCAACTCTGCAATTCGGCGCGTAGGCATGATAGCGGTCGAGTCCCTCGACGCACCATTCGACATCGAAACCCCAGCCGATGATGCCGAGATCTTCGTCGATGGAATAAGACACGTCGCGAACGGCTTGATTGTTCATTTGCGCCTTGGCGACGCAATAACGGCGGGGAATATAATCGAGCCCGTTCGAGCGAAAGCCAATCTCGCGCGCTTGATCGAGGCTCACGATCTCGAGGCCGGATTCCCAGAACTCCGCCTCCCGCGCGTGGAACCGTGATTGGATCCGTTCGAACACCGCGGGATCCGCGCAGCTCGGCAAAGTTCCTCGGTAATAATCGTAACGATCTTCGGCCGGCACTTGCGGCCGGGCCAGGGCAAGAGGCGCATAGCAGGCGGCCAGTCCGATCGCGACCGCCGTGGCCAGGCGAAGCACCCGCGTGGGGGAGACCGGGGCTAGGTCATGCCATCTGCTCATCTTGCCACTCCAAGTTCGGGCCGGCAGACGATGCTTCGGCGTGCCAAAGGCGTCAAGGGGTCGTAGATCGCAATCTGGGCCCTCGGTCACAATCTCCCTGATCCCGCGCTCTTGCCGGCCCGCGGGCATGCCGGTTGCTGCATAACCGGCAAAAGCCGGCCGCAGGCCTCGATGCGTCTCATTGAGACCCGCCGCTGTGCTTTTTTGGAACCGAGCACCCCTGAGCGGACGGAATGTTTCGCGCCGATACAACACCAGTCTCCTCGAGATCCTTCGCGCAGGCCAATTGGGCTGCCACGTTGCCGCGCAAGAACAGGGCCCTGTTCCGCGGCGGCTTCTCGCTCGTCGCGGGGCTCGCCGATTTCCTGGCGATTTTGGCGAGCGGCGTACTGGCGAATATCATTCACGCTCGCGCCGCCGGGGTTGCCGCGGATACTCATATACGGCTCGGCATTTTGGTCGCGGTTCTCTTCACCTTCATGACCGCGATGCGCAACGAATATGCGATCACCAGATATCTGACCTTCGAAAATCAGCTCAGGCGCTCGGTCTTGCCGTGGTGCATGGCGATCCTCGGCGCTCTCGTGATTTCGATTTCGACAAAGCCGCTGTCCGGCGCCACGCTGCTCGCGCTCGCAACATATTCCGTCTGGGGCTTCTGCAGCTTGAACCTCGCGCGTCTCTGCCTCACCTACGGCATTCGGGCCTACGCCAAACAAGGCAGGCTCGCAGTACGCCGCATATTCCTGCTTGGCTATGAGGAGGAACTCGACGCATTTTCGAGGCGCTACGAGCCTTGGCTCTTCGGCATAAACATCATCGCCGCTTCGGTGCTGCGCGGGCCGGACAGTCTGGAAGAGGATCTCGCGCTGGCGCTCGCCTCGTCCCGCATTCTCGAACCTGACGATGTCTTCATTCTCGTGCCCTGGTCGCACAAGACTGTGATCGACGCGGCGATCCAGGCATTTCTGCGTATCCCCACCTCGATCCACCTCGGCCCCGAACGCGTGCTCGACCGATTTTATGATGCCCGCGTTTCGAAGATCGGAGGAATGTCGAGCCTCAACCTCGTGCGCGACCCCCTGTCGCCTTCGGAAATCATTGCCAAACGCCTGTTCGACATCTTCTTTGCGTCGCTCGCCCTGCTTGTGCTTTCTCCGCTGCTCATCATTGTTGCGATAGCGATCAAACTCGACAGCCCGGGGCCGATCCTATTTCGGCAGCACAGATATGGGTTCAACCAGCAGCCGTTCCGAATGTTCAAATTCCGCTCGATGCACACGCTCGAGGACGATTCGAAGCTCACCCTCGTCAGCAAGGACGACGTGCGGGTGACGCGCGTCGGAAGGTTCATCCGGCGTCACAACATCGACGAGTTGCCGCAGCTCATCAACGTCTTGCGCGGCGAGATGTCGCTCGTCGGCCCGCGCCCGCACGCGCTGGCAATCGATCAGATGTTCGAGCTCGGATCGCGCTTTACGCGCGCCGTCACAATGTAAAGCCGGGCATTACCGGCTGGGCGCAGATCAACGGATTTCGCGGCGGAATGGGCGACGAACTCATGCGGGCGCGGGTGGAGCACGACCTCTATTACATCGACCATTGGTCGATGTGGCTCGACATAGTGATTCTCTGGCTGACGCTCGCCTCGAAAAAGGCCTACACCAACGCCCTTTGAGGGCGTTTGCCCGGCTCGACCGCCTTCTGATAATCCTTGACGTCGGAAAAGCCGATCGCACGCCATTTCTCCTGCTCATAGCGCAGGTCGAAGGCGGAAGGGGCGAGATAGACCGGCGCGCCATCGAGATCGAAAGCCATCGAGGTCGGATGGGCGCGGCTGAACTTCTCGAGTTCGGCCTCGCTTGCCTCGACCCAGCGGGCGATTTCGAACCGCGAGCTCTCGAACCCAACATCCAGCCCATATTCGGCCGCGAGCCTTTCGGCGAGCACATCGAGCTGCAGAGCGCCCACCACGCCGACGATGGCGCTCGACCCGTCGTTCGGCTGAAAGACCTGGACGACGCCTTCTTCGGCCATCTGCTGCAGCGCTTCGCGCAGCTTCTTGGCCCGCATCGCATCGGTGATCCGGACGCGGCGCAGAATCTCCGGCGCGAAGCTCGGCACGCCGCGAAAGACGAGTTCCTCGCCTTCGGTCAAGGTATCGCCGATACGCAAGGTGCCGTGGTTCGGGATGCCGACCACGTCGCCGGCATAAGCATCTTCGGCGAGCTGACGATCCTGGGCAAAGAAGAATTGCGGCGCATTGAGCGTCAGCATCTTGCCGGTGCGCACGAGCTTCGCTTTCATCCCGCGGACGAGCCTGCCGGAACACACCCGCAGGAAGGCGATACGATCGCGATGATTGGGATCCATGTTCGCCTGGATCTTGAAGACGAAGCCGGTCATCTTCGGCTCGCGCGCATCGACATGGCGTAGGTTGGCTTCGAGCCCTCGTGGGCCCGGCGCGAATTCGGCCAAGCCCTCGAGCAGATCGCGGACGCCGAAATTCCGCAAAGCGCTGCCGAAGAAAACCGGCGTGAGATGGCCGTCGAGAAAGCTCCGTCGATCGAATGGCTTCAATGCCGCGCGCGCGAGCTCGATCTGATCGCGGGCCGCGGCGAATGTCGCCGGCGGAAGAAGCCCGGCGATATAGGCGTCGGCCGGTCCCTCCACGCGCACCGGCGCGTCGTCGGCGTCGAGCCGGCGCACGAGATTGCGGTTGAGATCATAGGTTCCGGCGAAATCCCGGCCGCTGCCGAGCGGCCAAGTCAGCGGCGCGACATCGAGGGCGAGCGTCTTCTCGATCTCGTCGATGAGATCGAACGGATCCCGGCTTTCGCGATCGAGCTTGTTGATGAACGTGATGATCGGCATGTCGCGCAGCCGGCAGACTTCGAATAATTTGCGGGTGCGTGCCTCGATGCCCTTTGCCGCGTCGATCACCATGACCGCCGAATCGACTGCGGTGAGGGTCCGATACGTATCTTCCGAGAAATCTTCGTGACCGGGCGTGTCGAGGAGATTGTAGACGCAGCCCCCATATTCGAAGGTCATCACCGAGGTGACGACCGAGATCCCGCGCTCGCGTTCGATGCCCATCCAGTCGGACCGCGTCCGGCGTCGGTTGGCCTTGGCGCGCACTTCGCCGGCGAGCGTGATGGCGCCGCCGAAGAGCAGAAGCTTTTCGGTCAGCGTCGTCTTGCCCGCGTCGGGGTGGGAGATGATGGCGAAGGTCCGCCGCCGCGCGACGGGATCGAGTGTGGTCATAGGGCTCAGAGTTGATGAGAAAGAGGAAATGGCGTCGGATCGGGTCGATGTCAATCGGCGGATAGGCCTCACGTCAGGCGCCGCAAATGGCGGAACACGATGATCCGCGACACGAGCCCGGTGACGATGCCCATGGCGCAGGCGATCAGCGCGATCGCCGCATAGCCTTTCGCACTCAGCGCGAAGCTTCCGAACATGACCTCGATCTGATCGCCGCCGGGTGTGGCGTGCATCAGGGCGGAAAGCGAGCCCGAAAGGATGAAGACCAGGATCGCCGCGCCCCCGCCGATTGCCCCGCCGCGCAGGCCGAGACGGAAGAAGTGGCTTTGGAACTGCCGCGAAATATAGCCGTCCGCCGCGCCGACGAGGTGAAGCACTTCGATGATCTCGCGATTGCCAGCCATAGCGCCACGCGTCGCAAAGCCGACGGCCAAGACCATCGCGATCATCACCAAGACGAAAATGATCATCGCGATGACGACCACGGTCTCCGCCATGATCGAGAGCCGCTCCAGCCAAAGGCGATGATCGTCGATCATCGCATCGGGAACCCTGTCGGTAACGGCCTTGCGCAAGGCCTCGACGTCGAGCCTGGCATTGCGCGCCAGCTTGACGACGATGAGGCGCGGCACCGGCAGTTCGGAAAGGTCGAGGCCGCTGCCAAGCCAAGGCTGCAGCAATTCTTCCGATTGCGCCTTGGTGTAAGCGTAGACTGCGGCAACGCCTTGGACGCTGCGCGCCGCCTCGATCGCCTGAGCGGTGTCGGCCTCGATGTCGCGGCCGACGACCGGCCGCACCTGAATCGTCATCTCGCGGGAGACGGCGCCCTGCCAGCCCTGCGCCGCGTCGGCGATCAGCATCGCGGTGCCCGCGGTCAGCGAAGCGAGAAAGGTCATGATCGCGATGACGGTGACGAGGGCGCGGCCGGCAATCGAGGCGGCCGGCACGAGCGGCTGTTCGCGGCGTAGATGGGCGGCGTCGTCAGACGTGTATTCCAAGCCTCTGCGCTGCTCCGATTGGACGAGGATCATTGAAACCCTCACTCATAGATGTGAAGACGGCTGTCGCCGAGGACGAGCCGGCGCGCCGTTTCGAATTGATCCATCAAGGCGAGATCATGCGTGGCGATGACCACTGCGGTGCCAGATTTGTGCAGTTCGGCGAAGAGCCGCAGGAGCCGGCGCGCGAGCGTCGGATCGACGTTGCCGGTCGGCTCGTCGGCGAGCAGAAGCTCGGGCCGCACGATGAGCGCGCGGGCAATGGCAGCCCGCTGCTTCTCGCCGCCCGAGAGAACGGGCGGCAAGACATGCATATGCTCGCCGAGGCCGACCCAGCGCAAAAGCTCGACGACCTCGGCGCGGTAGGAGGATTCGTCGCGGCCCCGCACGCGCAAGGGTAGAGCGACGTTCTCATACGTCGTCAAATGGTCCAGCAACCGGAAATCCTGGAAGACGACGCCGATGCGGCGGCGCAGATCGGTGATCGCGTCCTTGCTCAGATGTGCCGCGTCGGCATCGAAGAGCGTGATGAGGCCGCGGGTCGGCTTCAGCGACAAGAGGACGAGCCGCAGCAAGGTGGTTTTTCCGGCCCCCGAGGGGCCGGTCAGGAATTGGAATGACCGCGGCTCGATCTCGAAGCTGATATCCTTGAGGATCTCGGCTCCCATGCCATAGCGCAGACCGACATTTTCGAATCGGACCAAATGAATCTCGCCTCTGGCGTTCGGGCGCGCAATCGCGGAAATGACCGGGGTTCGGTCTGCGCACCCCATGCGAATCAGATCTTTAACGGCGCTTTAACCATAGCAGCGGAGCATTGGAGCCGACCATCGCGGGAATCGCGTCGTCCCCCCTTTTGCGAGAGCAGGCTTTGGCGGACTCATGCTGATCGATTGCCCCGGCTGCGCCAAGTCCTATCATATCATCAAAGCCGCGCTCGGTCCGAGCGGGCGCCGTGTCGCCTGCCCGCGCTGCGATACGATCTGGTTCGTTACGGCGGAAGGTTCGGCAAGTTGCGCCGAGACAAGAATCGCCGCTCCGATTTCCGCGCCAATCGAGATTTCGCTCCCGGACATGCTGCGGCCGCTCAAGAAGAGCGCTTCGCTTGCAAGTCCGGCTCAGCCCGCCGCGGGGCCTTGGCCGAGCGGCCTGTCATCGTTTCTGAGGGATCTTTGTGCCGGCACGGCACTTTTGGCGTTCGGCATGGCCATCATCGGGTTTCGCGCCGAGATTGTGCGGCTTTGGCCGCCGAGCAGCAGCGGGTACACGGCGCTCGGCTTGCCGGTCAATCTGAGCGGCCTTGAGTTGCGCAATCTCCACACGGCCTCGACACAGGAGGGCCCCGAATCCGTTCTCGGCATCGAAGGCGAGATCGCCAATGTTCGCTCGGGCGAGACTGAGGTGCCGCCGGTCGAGCTCGCGATCCGCGACCAGGACGGTCACGTCCTTTACAGTTGGACGGTGATGTCGCAGAAGCACCGGCTCGCAGCCGGCGAAAGCAAGCTCTTTCGGGCGCGGCTGGCGGAACCGCCGGCGGGCGGCCGCGAGGTTTTGGCGCGCTTTGCGACGGCGGAGCTGGAGACCGTGGCTTGGCGGTGAGAGGCACGTGCGGCAGAATATTGGCCAACGCATTAAACAGTTACATTTTTGTATATACGTTAAACTATGATCGGTGCTCCGAAATTTCCTGCCTTTGAGGGCTTTTCTTGGGCTCGGTCTAAGCGCGAAGCCAACATTGCAAAGCATGGAGTCGATTTCTCGCGCGCTGAAGATTTCGATCTCTCCACTGCGCTCGTTTGGGTCGATGACCGCCACAATTACGGCGAAGTGCGTGAAATCGCCCTGGGCTTGATTGGCAATCGGCTGCATATCCTGGTTTACGCACGACGCGCGCCGTTTCTGCACGTGATCAGCCTGCGCAAGGCCAACCGGCGTGAAAGGAACCGCTATGAAGAAGAAAAAGCCTGACCACATTTCCCAAGAGGACTGGGATGCGGTCGAATCCCCGCCGCTTACCAAGGAGATCTTGGCCAAGATGCGCCCTGCGCGCGAGGTCGCGCCGGAGCTGATCGCGCTCCAGGAACATATCCGAAAGCAGCGCGGTCGGCCGAAGTCAGCCAATCCGAAAGTCGCCACGCAGATCCGCCTTTCGCCCGAGGTCGTCGAATTTTTCAAGGCCAAGGGGCGCGGCTGGCAGACGCGGATCGACGCTGTCCTGCGCGGTGTCGTCAACCGCGAGAAGCGCAAACGCGGGTGAGTGGCGCGGATCCTTAAGTTTCGGTTGTTGTGCAGATCGCCCATGCCCATATAGAGCGCATGCTGCATCACGTGGCTCGTCGAATCGCGGATTGAAAATTGCCGGACGTGAATAAGCCCGAGGATAAGACTCCGCTGCTCAAGCGGCTCTTCGGACCCGCGCCGCCTTCCGGCCCAGAAGCGCCGGCTGTTGAGGCCGCGCCGCAAGCAAGCTGGTGGAATCGGCTGAGCCTGGGGCTCTCGCGCTCGTCGCAGGCGATTGGCAGCAGCCTTACCGAGATATTTGCGAAGCGCAAGCTCGATGCGGCCATGCTGCAAGATCTCGAAGACGTGCTGATCCGCGCCGATCTCGGAGTGTCGGCCGCAACCCGGATCAAAGAGGAGGTCGGCCGGGGCCGCTATGACAAGGATGTCGGCGTCGAGGAGGTGAAGAATATCCTCGCGGCGGAGGTCGAACGCGTGCTCGCGCCGGTCGCCAAGCCACTCGAGATCGATCGCCGCCCCTTCGTCATTCTCGTCGTCGGAGTGAACGGATCGGGCAAGACGACGACGATCGGCAAGCTCGCCGCCAAATTCAGCCGCGAGGGCCGACGCGTCATGCTCGTGGCCGGCGACACGTTCCGCGCCGCGGCGATCGCGCAATTGCGGATCTGGGGCATGCGAATGGGCTGCGAGATTTTTGCGCGCGACAGCGGCGGCGATGCCGCCGGTCTCGGCTATGACGCGCTCAAGGAAGCGCGGGAGTCGGGCGCCGACGTCCTCATCATGGACACGGCAGGACGGCTGCAGAACAGAACCGAGCTGATGGCCGAACTCGAAAAGATCATCAGGGTCATGAAGAAGCTCGATCCGGAGGCGCCGCATGCCGTGCTCCTGGTGCTCGACGCCACCGTCGGCCAGAATGCCATGAGCCAAGTCGAGCTGTTCGCCCGCAGCGCCGGCGTCACGGGGCTCGTCATGACCAAGCTCGACGGGACCGCGCGGGGCGGAATCCTTGTTGCCCTCGCCGAAAAATTCCAGCTTCCAATCCATTTCATCGGCATCGGCGAGAGCGCCGATGATCTCGAATCCTTCGACGCGCATGATTTCGCGCGCGCCATTGCCGGGCTTGAGGAGTGAACGGCACCCCTTGCGCTGCTCATTCCCTTGGTGCAGTTAGGGCGACCTTCGCGGGGGCGATCGAGGAACGCGCATGACTGAAACCGCCGATCGTGAAGCCGTCGCCGAGAAAACCCCGGCGCCCTGGCTGAAGCTCACACTCGAACTCGGCCCGCTCATCCTTTTCTTCTTCGCCAATGCGCGGCCAAAGCTCTTCGCACCCTTCGCCGAGCTGGTCCTGCCTGCGCATCTGCTCGCGGGAGAAAATGCCGGCCTGTTCACGGCGACCGCGGTTCTGATTCCGGCAGTGGTCATCGCCCTCGTCGTCTCTTACCTGCGCACCAAGCGCCTGCCCGTGATGCCGCTGGTGACTGCCGTGCTCGTCATCATCTTCGGCGCGCTGACCCTCTATTTCCAGGATCCGCGCTTCATCAAGATGAAGCCGACGATCCTCTATTGCGCCTTCGGCACGGCGCTCTTGGGCGGTCTCGTCTTCAACAAGCCGATTCTGCAGATCATTCTCGACAACGCTATGCCCTTGACCGAGCGCGGCTGGCGGATTCTCACCTTGCGCTGGGGAATCTTCTTCTTCGCCTTGGCGCTCTTGAACGAAATCGTCTGGCGCACGCAATCGACGAACGTCTGGGTCGCCTTCAAATTCCCCGGCACGGTGATCATCATCTTCCTCTTCACGCTCACGCAAGTGCCGTTAATGCTGCGCCACGAGCTGAACGAGGAAAGCGCGGCGAAGTGAGTCAAGCTCCCTCTCCCCGCAAGCGGGGAGAGGGGTCCTCACCTGAAGAACGCGAGCGTCACCAGAACGCCGGCACGCGCACAAGGTGCTCTGCTCAATGCGCCTCGTCCCAGTTCTGCGCCGCCTTGGCATCGACTTGAAGCGGCACTGTCAGCTCAACGGCAGGATGGGGCGCATTGATCATCACCGCGCGGACGAGCGGAATGGTCGCCTCGACCTCCTCGTCCGGCACTTCGAAGACGAGTTCGTCATGCACCTGCAGCAGCATCTGCGCCGAGAGCCCTGCCTTCTCAAGCGCCGCGTCCATCCGCACCATGGCGCGGCGGATGATGTCGGCGGCGGAACCCTGGATCGGCGCATTGATCGCGGCGCGTTCGTTGAAGGCGCGCTCGGACGGGTTCGAGGCATTGATGCGCGGATAATGACACTTGCGGCCGAAGATCGTCGTCACATAGCCGCGCGCGCGGGCGATCTGTTTCGTCTCGTCCATATAGGCGCGAATGCCGGGGAAGCGCTCGAAATATTTCCTGATATAGGCGCCCGCTTCCTCGCGCGGGATGCCGAGCTGATTGGCAAGCCCAAATGAGGATATTCCGTAGATGATGCCGAAATTGATCGCCTTGGCGCGGCGCCGCACCTCAGGCGGCATGCCATCGACCGGCACGCCAAACATCTCGGAGGCGGTCAGTGCATGAATGTCGAGCCCGTCCGCGAAGGCCTGGCGCAACTGCGCAATGTTGGCGATATGCGCGAGGAGCCGCAATTCGATCTGCGAATAATCGGCCGAGATGAGCTTATGGCCGGGCGCCGCGATAAAGGCGCGGCGGATCTTGCGGCCGGCTTCGGTGCGGATCGGAATATTCTGCAGATTGGGCTCTGAAGACGAGAGCCGCCCCGTGGTCGTCGCGGCGAGCGCATAGGACGTGTGCACCCGATGCGTCGCCGGATGGACGTAGTTCGGCAGCGCGTCCGTATAGGTCGATTTGAGCTTGGCGAGCTGGCGCCAGTCGAGGATGCGCGCGGCGAATTGATTGCCCTCTTCGGCAAGATCCTCGAGGATGCCCGCCGCCGTCGACCAGGCGCCCGTCGCCGTTCGCTTGGCGCCGGGCAGTCCCATCTTGCCGAACAAGATGTCGCTCAATTGCTTCGTCGAGCCGAGATTGAAGGTCTCGCCGGCGAGCGAAAAAATCTCCGCTTCGAGGCGCGCCATGTCCTGCGCGAATTCACCGGAAAGCCGCGAGAGGATCTCGCGGTCGATCGATATGCCGCGCGCCTCCATCCGCGCCAAAGTCTCGATCATCGGCCGTTCCAGCGTCTCATAGACATTGGTCATGTGCTCGGCCGGCAACCGCGGCTTCAGCACATTCCAGAGACGCAAGGTGACATCGGCATCTTCGGCCGAATATTCCGTGGCCCTATCGATCGCTACGCGGGAAAAACCGATGAAGGTGCGTCCGGAGCCGGCGACCGCGCCGAAGGCGAGCGGCTTATGCTGAAAATACTTTTCGCTGAGCACGTCCATGCCGTGATCGGTCAAGCCCGCATCGAGCACATAAGAGATGAGCAGCGTGTCCTCGATCGGCCGCATCGCGATGCCGGATTGCTTGAACACGAGCGTGTCGAACTTCGCGTTGTGGGCGATCTTCAGCACGCTGTCAGCTTCGAGCAGAGGTCGAAGACGCGAAAGAACTTCGTCGGCCGGCAATTGGCCTTCGACCAATCCGCCGCCACCGAAGAGATCGTCCCCTCCCTCGCCTTTGTGTCGCAGAGGAATGTAGCAGGCCTGCCCCGGCGCAACGCAGAGCGAGATCCCGATAAGATCCGTGTTCATCGCATCGAGCGATGAGGTCTCGGTATCGACCGCGACATGGCCGGCCTCAAATGCGGCGGCGACCACAGGATCGAGCTGATCGAGCGTCGAGATCGTGACATAGGCCGTGCGATCGAACGGCATCGCCGCAGCGGCCGCGGCGCGCGCGGCAGCAAGTTCGCCCGGCCCCGTCGCAACGGGCTGCTTTTGCACCGGCTCGCCGTAGCGCGCATTTTTGCGCGGGACCGTCGCCGACGGCGTCTCGGCCGCCGGAACTGTCACACCCGCCGCATGCGCATCGGCGCTCGGCGCGGGAGCCATCTCGCCATTTCGGCCGCGCCAAGCGGCGGGACCCACAAAGGCGGGATCGGGCTCGATGGCTTCCGCCACACCGAAGTACTCGGCAGCCCGCTTTGTGATCGTCGAGAATTCCATTGCCTTCAGAAATGCGACCAGGGTTTTGGCGTCCGGCGCATGCAGCCCGAGCTCGTCGAGCGGCACTTCAACGGGCACATCGCGGACGAGGCTGACGAGCTGTTTCGACAGCTTGATGAGCGCGACGCTCTCCGGCTCGGTCAGAACCTCGCGCCGTTTCGGCTGCTTGATCTCGGAGGCCCGGGAAAGCAGCGTGTCGAGATCGCCATATTCGCCGATGAGCTGCGCGGCCGTCTTGACACCGATGCCGCGCGCGCCCGGCACATGGTCGGTCGAATCGCCGGCGAGCGCCTGGACGTCGACCACCTTTTCGGGCGGCACGCCGAAATAGGCAAGGACTTCGTCCACCCCGATCTTGCGCTCCTCGCGCGCCCCCTTCGCTCCGGCCTCGCCGGAGGCTGGATCATACATGGCGATGCCTTGGCCCACGAGCTGCATCAGGTCCTTGTCGGCGGAAATGATGAGCACGTCGGCGCCGCGCTCGCGCGCCTGGCAGGCATAGGTCGCGATGAGATCGTCGGCCTCATAGCGGTCCTGCTCGATCGGTACGAGGCCGAAGGCCCGCACGGCCGCCCGCATCAGCGGGAATTGCGGAATGAGATCTTCCGGCGGCTCGGAGCGGTTGGACTTATAGGGCGGATAGATCTCGCGGCGGAAGGACTCCTCCGACTTGTCGAAGATGATCGCCAGATGCGTCGGCTTGATGCCCGCCGCGCCCTCGCGGATGAACTGAAAGAGCTTCGTGCAGAACAGCCGCACCGCGCCGGTCGGCAGCTGATCGGAGCGATAATTATATTTCGGATCCTGCCGGATCGACTGGAAATAGGCGCGGAAGACGAAGGAAGACCCGTCGACAAGGAAGACGTGATCTCCGGCCTTTACCGGGCGATGGGTCAAGGGCATGGCAGTCTTTGCCAGAGAAGAATGGGTTGACGCCAGCATAAAGCGCGGCGTGGTACGAAGCTATGTGAGCGGGAGGCGCACTCGCCGCGCCGCTTCGGTCGAGCTTGCGCGCGGCCCAGGCGGTTCCAGGAAATACTACGTTGCAGTGCGACAGATAGTCGCCAGAGCCGCAGGCCTGCAAAATCAATATTCACGATAAGACCTTGGAAAATCCACAGAAATTTAGGCGACGCGGCCATCGAAATTCATATTGCGGCGCACTATATGCAGGGGCTATCGGGGCTATTCCCAGGATCATCGATCCCCATCGGAGCAGGCATCAATGCATATGTTTGAGGTTCTGGGGCGTCAGCTCGGTCGCGGCGCGAGCTGGCCGCCGCGGCGGCTCTCGCTTGCTTTGCAAGGGGGCGGCTCATTCGGCGCCTTCACTTGGGGCGTGCTCGACCGGCTGCTTGAAGACCCGAACATCACATTCGACACGGTGAGCGGCACCTCGGCCGGCGCGATCAACGCCGTTCTGCTCGCGGCCGGACTGGCCGAAGGGGGCGCGCGTGCGGCGCGCGCCAAGCTCGGGCGATTCTGGGAGCGCTTGAGCCGGACCGCGGCCTTCGGGCCGTTCGGAGCGGGCGCCGCGGCCGGGACCTTTTCGTTCTGGACGCGGCTTCTGTCGCCCTACCAATATAATCCGCTCGACCTCAATCCCTTGCGCACGCTCATCAACGAAGAGGTGGATTTCGACCGGCTGCGGTCGGTTGCGCCCATCGGTCTCTTGATCGCCGCAACACGCGTTTGCGACGGCCGCGCGCGCGTTTTCAGAGATGCCGAGATTGATGCCGAGACCGTGCTCGCCTCGGCGAGCCTGCCCCTCTACCATCACGCTGTGACGATCGATGATGTCGCCTATTGGGACGGCGGCTATTCCGCCAATCCGCCCCTCCTTGACCTTGTCACCGCAAGCCAAGCGCGGGATATTCTCGTCGTGCAGATCACGCCCATGCGGAGCGCCGAGGTTCCGACGACCTCGCGCGATATCATCCGCCGCCTGGATCAGATCACGTTCAATGCGTCGTTGCAGACCGAGATCGAGACGCTCGCCTGGCACGCTGCGCGCAGCCCGAGGCGCTGGGGCCTGCTCTCTCGCGAAGGACGCAAGCTGCGGCGGCTCAGCATCCACCGCATTGCAGCCGAAGAGGAATTCACCGGCCTTTCCGAGGCAAGTGCCAGCAATCTCGACTGGCGCTTTCTGTCGAATCTCAGGGATAACGGCCGCGCCGCGGCGACAGCCTGGCTCGCGAAGGGAGAAGCGGAATCGGCCGCCGCTGGTCTTGGACCGCATCTGCGGACATCGTTCGCGCCATGAGGCTGCTCCGCCAAGCGGGAGAAGGAATGCGCCGCGACCGTTCGTGATCATTTCTCTTGCGGGGTAGGCATCGCCAATGCACAGCTGTGATCGAGCAAGTTTTCGCCATGCGCGAGATTGCCCAGCGCCGGGTCGGCGCGCGAAGCCAAAAGCACGAACCCGCTCTGG
>DATFNQ010000130.1:0-15692 GCA_035266305.1 Methylovirgula sp. | reverse complement strand
CGCCATGACCGCGACAGCATATCCCCTCGAGTGGCCGGAGGGCTGGCCGCGCACGCTGCCCGACAAGCGCCCTAATGGCTCGCCGTTCAAGACGACGCTCGATCGGGCGCTCGAGGCGCTTCTCGAAGAGCTGGGGCGGCTTAAGGCCTCTGGCGTGGTGATCTCATCGTGGTTGCCACTGCGCGCCGACGGGTTCCCGCGTAGCGATGTGGCGCGCTTCAGAATCGAGGACCCTGGCGTCGCAGTGTATTTCATGCGCGGCGGCCGGCAACTTTTCATCGCTCGCGACGCTTACTGGAACGTCCATGACAATCTGCGCTCGATCGGACTTGCAATCGAGCATTTGCGCGGCCTCGAGCGCCATGGCGGGGCGCACTTGATGGAGCGCGCATTCTCCGGCTTTGTGGCGCTCCCGCCGCCCGATAAGCCGAAAAAGACTTGGTGTGAGGTCCTCGGCGTCCAGGCCGGCGCCGAGCCGTGGCTTATCGAAGCCGCCTACAAGTACCTGGCGGAAAAGCTGCACCCGGACGCTGGCGGCTCGAAAGGACTGATGGCCGAGCTCAACCGCGCGCGCGACGAAGCGCTGAAGGCGAAAGTGGCATGAGCATTCGCCTTCCGGCCTCCATTCTCGAGCTTCCGCTGTTGGCGACGCCGCGCCAGGCCGCGCATCTCCTCGGCCTGACGGACGGCCAGATCCGGGACTTGATCCGGACCGGCCGGATCGCGCACATTATGATTGGCAAGCGTTTCATGGTCCCGCGCGACGACATCGAGCGCTTCATTGCGGAAAATAGGGTGCAGCCATGCCGCGACGCAACTCCGGGCCAAAGCTTCGATTCCTCGAGAGGCGCGGTACCTGGTATATCGTCTGGACGGAACGAGGTCGCAGCCGCGAGCGCAGCACGGGCACGGCAGATCGCCAAGAAGCTGAAGCCGTCTTCGGGGAATTCCTCAGGCTCCGCCATCGGCGCGCCGGGCCGTGTGATCCGGCTGAAATCCTGATCACCGATCTGCTCGCCGACTATGCGCAAGAGCGCGGGCCAGAGATCGCAGCGCCGGGGCGCATTCGGCATGCGATCGAGCCGTTGTCCCGGTTCTGGGAAGGCCTGCCGCCGGTCGAGATAACGCGGGAATCCTGCCGCGCCTACGTCAAGGCGCGCGGCCGCTCAACCGGCACGGCGCGCCGCGAGCTCGGCGTGCTTCGCGCGGCGGTCAATCATGCGCACCGTGAAGGCCGGATCACGCGCACCGTTGCCGTCCACCTGCCAGACAGCCCCGGCGCGAGGTCGCGGTGGCTCACGCGGCCCGAGGCTGCGAGGCTGCTTAAATCAGCTCTAGGTGAGCGTAGGGTCAGGCAGTATCTGCCTCTTTTCATTCTGCTAGGGCTATACACGGGCCAGCGCAAAAGTGCTCTTTTGGGCCTCCGCTGGGCCCAGGTGGAGCTCGCGGCCGGCCGGGTCGATTTCAATGCCCCTGGGGCCCGCCGGACCAATAAGCGCCGATCGAGAATCCCAATCCCGGCAAAGCTGCTCGGCCATCTCCGGCGGGCGCGGCCGCGCGGCTCAGATCTCGGGTTCGTCATCAATGACGACGGTGCGCGGATTAAGGACGTGAAGAAGGGATTTGCCGCCGCCTGCCGCCGCGCCGGCCTCGCCGGGGTGACACCGCACACGCTGCGGCACACCTGCGCGACCTGGCTGATGCAGCGCGGCGTCGGGATCTGGGAAGCAGCCGGATTTTTGGGGATGACGCCCGAGACGCTGCAGCGGGTCTATGGGCACCACAGTCCCGACTTCATGCGGGCCGCGGCGGAGGCATTATCGTGAACAGGTTGCGCGGACATTCCGCCGACAAGGCGGCTCGCAGAATCGCCTAAGTATGGCGCACCCAACAGGATTCGAACCTGTGACCTCTGCCTTCGGAGGGCAACGCTCTATCCAGCTGAGCTATGGGTGCCTTTGGCGCCAGCGCGGCCGCGATGCTGGCGAACACGGCCGCTAAACCCTGCCCACGGATCCTTCGCAGGGAGGATTTCGCCTGCCTTTCGTGAAAACGCCGCCAGCGGCGTTCTAGGCGATCTGGCGGCAAACGGCAATGTGACTGGCTGAAGCCCAGGATATGACGGGTCTAGCGCTACTGGCCAAAGCCGCCCAACCGCTGCGGCCCACGCCTGCGCGGCCAAGTTCGGTCTAATGGACCGTCTCGGTCCGGCATTCACTCTTGAGCTTGGCGATCTCGTCCTTGAGTTGAAGTTTGCGGCGTTTCAATTCGGCCAATTTGATTTCATCGGCCCCGGGGTGCGCCCACTCCCGGGCGATATCCCGGTCGAGAGCTTCGTGACGGCGTTCGAGTTCGGCGAGATGGCTTTCCAATGCTGACATGCCGTGCTCCTTCTGAAGGCCCATCAGGGAAGTGTGACATAGGATTTTGTTCCGGCGAAGCCCTTTGCGAGGGTATTCGCTGTAAATTTTTTCGCCTTCGGGATTAATTCCCTCCTACGGGTATCCTTCAGGCTGCGCGATGCCTCCGGCCGCGTGCGCCGGCGGCGCCCTTCGCGGCGCAAGAAAAGGATAATGAACCTTCGGTGCTCCTCTCACGTTAAATTGTCTAGTTTAGGTTCCACTTTTTGCCTTTATTCCTAAGTTTCGGTGGTGTACCGGGGAGTTCGGTGGGGTGATCCATGCGAGTTGACATGAAATGCGGCGCTCTGACGATCTCGGCGCTCGCTCTGCTGTGGCTTTTGGCGACGCCGGCCGCGGCGCAATGGGGCTATTACAACGGCTATCAGGCCTATCCGCCGGCGGCCCAGCCGGTCCAGCCTGATTATTCGGCCTATCCTCCTTTCCCTGGGGGCGAGTCCGACCGCGGCGCTTCGCCGCCACCCGCCCCGGACTATGCTTATGGCCAGCCCGGCTCGGGGCCACCCGCCTACGGTCAGCCTGGCTATGGAGAGCCGCAGCCGGCCCCGCCCGGCCAAGGCACCAGCCCGCCGACCAACCAACCGGCGGGGAGTGCCTACCCCGAATCAGTCTACAACCCCCCACCTGATGACGCGGTAGCCGCCGCCTCGGCGAAAACGGAGCGCATCGTCGCCTATCCGACGACCGAGTCACCGGGCACGATCATTATCGATACCAATTCGCGCCACCTCTATCTCATCCAGGGTGGGGGGCAGGCGACCGAATATGGGATCGGCGTCGGCCGCGAGGGCTTTGCCTGGCACGGCGTTGCCCGGGTCGGAGCCAAGCAGGAATGGCCAAAGTGGTTCCCGCCGGAGGCCATGCTGCAGCGCCGACCAGACCTGCCGATCGAGATGGATGGCGGGCTCGGCAACCCGCTCGGCGCCCGCGCCATGTATCTCTACGAGGGCAAGACCGACACGCAGTACCGTATACACGGCACAAACGAGCCGGATACGATCGGCAAGGCCGTCTCCTCCGGCTGCATCAGGATGATGAACGCCGACGTGATGGACCTCTACAACCGCGTGCCGATCGGAACCAAAGTCATCGTGCTCTAAGCGGCGCGCGTTACCTTCTCCCGCTGGCTCGCGGGAGAAGGGCGCATCGCCCTATTCCAGCGCCTTCAGGATGCTCTCGACCATCTTCTTGGCGTCACCGAAGAGCATCATCGTATTCGGCCTGAAGAACAGCTCGTTCTCGACGCCCGCATAGCCTGACCCCATGCCGCGCTTGACGAAGAGAACGGTCTTCGCCTTTTCGACGTCGAGGATCGGCATGCCGTAGATCGGCGATTTCGGATCGGTCTTGGCGGCCGGATTGGTCACGTCGTTGGCGCCGATGACGAAGGCCACGTCCGCTTGGGCGAACTCCGAATTGATGTCCTCGAGCTCGAAGACTTCGTCATAGGGCACATTGGCCTCGGCGAGCAGCACGTTCATGTGGCCCGGCATGCGGCCGGCAACCGGGTGGATCGCGTATTTGACGTCGACGCCCCTCTTCTTGAGCCGATCGGCCATCTCGCGCAGCGCGTGCTGGGCTTGGGCGACCGCCATGCCATAGCCGGGCACGATGATCACCTTGCCGGCGTTCTCAAGGATAAAGGCGGCGTCTTCCGCCGAACCCTGCCTGACGGAGCGGGTTTCCACCGCGCCGGCGGGACCGGCCGTCTCGCCGCCGAAGCCGCCAAGGATCACCGCGATGAAGGAGCGGTTCATCCCCTTGCACATGATGTAGGAGAGGATGGCGCCGGACGAGCCGACCAGCGCGCCGGTGATGATCAGCGCGAGATTGCCGAGCGTGAAGCCGATGCCCGCCGCCGCCCAGCCGGAATAGGAATTGAGCATCGAGATGACGACCGGCATGTCGGCGCCGCCGATCGGAATGATGATGAGCACGCCGATCGCGAAGGAGACGAAGGCGATCAGCCAGAACAGAACGGCGCTCTGCGTGATCACGAAGAGCACGACGAGCAGGACGAGCGCCGCGGCGAGCCCGATGTTGACGGCATGGCGGCGCGGCAGAAGGATGGGCTTTCCGGACATCCGGCCGTCGAGCTTCAGAAAGGCGATCACCGAGCCGGTGAAGGTGACCGCGCCGATCGCCGCGCCGATCGACATTTCGACGAGGCTCGCACCATGGATCGCGGCAGGCGTGCCGATGCCGAAGGCCTGCGGCGCATAGAGCGCGCCGGCCGCCACGAGCACGGCGGCAAGACCGACAAGCGCGTGAAACGAGGCGACGAGCTGCGGCATCGCCGTCATCGCGACGGTGCGGGCCCTATAGGTGCCGATCGCGCCGCCGATCGCTATGCCGAGGACGACCAAAATCCAGGCCGAGAAGCCGGCCGGCACTTGATAGGCAAGCGTCGTTATGATCGCGATCGCCATGCCGATGATGCCGAGGTGATTGCCGCGCCGCGAAGTCGCCGGGCCCGAGAGGCCGCGCAACGCCAGGATGAAGAGAATGCCGGAGACGAGGTAAAGGAGGGCCGCGAGATTGCCGTTCATCGGCTCAGCCCTTCTTCTTGTACATGGAAAGCATCCGCTCGGTGACCAGGAAGCCGCCAAAGATGTTCACGCTGGCGAGAATCAACGCGATGAAGCCGAAGATGCGGGCAAGCGCCGATCCATCGTCGCCCGGCGTCGAGGTATCGACGCCGACCGACAGAAGGGCGCCGACGACGATCACCGACGAGATCGCATTGGTGACCGACATCAACGGCGTATGAAGCGCCGGCGTCACCGACCAGACGACGTAATAGCCGACGAACACGGCGAGCGCGAAGATCGCCAAGCGAAAGACGAAGGGGTCGATCGCGCCGCCGCTCGCCGCATGCGCCGCGGCACCGGCCGTATGGGCGATCTGGTCGGCATAAAACTGGGCCGCGTCGGCTGACTGACGCGCGGCTTCCGCCGCCGCCTGGGCCTTTTCAAGCAGCGTTTGTGGGGTTTCGTTCGGCATGTCTGCTTCCTATCTCGATTCACCCGCGAGCGCGGATCAGGCGGATTTTTGAAAGTTTGGATGAACGAGCGCGCCGTCCTTGGTCAACAAGGTCGCCTTCACGATTTCGTCGTTCCAGTTGATCGCCAAGGCCTTGTTTGCCTTGTCGACGAGAATCTCAACGAAGGCCAAGAGGTTCTTCGCGTAGAGCGCGGACGCCGTCGCCGCGAGCCTTCCTGCCACGTTCAAATGGCCGATGATCTTGACGCCGTTGTCGGTGATGACCGTCTCGCCGGGCTTCGAGAGCACGCAATTGCCACCGCGCTCGACGGCAAGATCGACGATCACCGAACCCGGCCGCATCGAGGCGACCATCGCCTCGGTGATCAGCACCGGCGCCGGCCGGCCGGGGATCAAGGCGGTGGTGATGACGATGTCCTGCTTGGCGATGTGCGCGGCGGTCAGCGCCTTTTGCTTGTCCTGATACTCGGCCGACATTTCCTTGGCGTAGCCGCCCGCCGTCTCGGCCTGCTTGAACTCCTCGTCCTCGACGGCGATGAACTTTGCGCCGAGCGATTCGACTTGTTCCTCGGTCGCCGGCCGCACGTCCGTCGCGGTCACAATGGCGCCAAGCCGGCGCGCCGTGGCAATCGCCTGCAGGCCGGCGACCCCGACCCCCATGACGAAAACCTTTGCCGCCGGGACAGTGCCGGCCGCCGTCATCATCATCGGCACGGCGCGGCCATATTCCGCCGCCGCGTCGATCACGGCGCGATAGCCGGCGAGATTGGCTTGGCTCGAGAGCACATCCATCGCCTGCGCCCGGGTGATCCGCGGCAAGAGTTCCACGGCGAAGGCGTCAACGCCGGTCGAGGCGAGCTCTTCAAGTGCATCGACATGGCCATACGGGTCCATGATCGCGATGACCGCGGCGCCCGGCTTGGCTGCGCTCAGTTCCGCACCGCTCGGCCGACGGACACGCAAAATGATATCGGCGCCGGCGATGGCCGAGGCCGCGTCGGGGGCGATCGTGGCGCCTGCCGCTGCGTAATCGGCGTCGCGTATCGCAGATTTGATCCCGGCCCCCGATTCGACGACGACCTCCGCCCCGAGACCGAGAAGTTTTTTCACCGTCTCCGGCGTCGCGGCAACCCTCGCCTCAGTGGGATCGGTTTCGGCAGGCACGGCTATCCGCATGAGGAGCTCCCGACCAAACAGGCAAGCGATTCAAGATTCGTGACAGGTCCTAACGCGGCACCAGCGAAGCGAGATGCTACTCTCCATTCCGAATGCCGATTGCCAAGACCGCCTTGCCCCGGGGCGGGACGCCGCTTCGGGCGGCGCAGAGCTGCGCACCCTCCGCTCGAATTCCACCTTTTCAAAGGCTTAGTGGAAATCGAACGGCCTGGCGTTCCCGGCAAGCTGGGGATCTAGAGGGTGACAACGGCGAGGAAGATAAGGATGATGACGACGGTAAGCAGCCCGAATTTGAAGAGATTGCGGAACAGGTTATAGGTCCTCACGCGCTCCTCAAAATCCGCGTCGGCCTGCGCGTCCGTGGCAAGATGTTCAGCCATTGTGCCTCCCAATTGTGTTCGAACCCTCGGGGTCCGCCAGAATTCGCAGCGATCGCCAGCCGCAGTCAAGAGGGTTCGGCAAACCGGCGTTTAAAATTCATGCTGGCGCTGCAGGCTCTTATGGCGGCGGCCGGCAGGTGGTTCGCGGCTCGAGCGCGATATCGGAGCTTTCGTCCTTGAAAGTGGGAATGACTTCAACCCATCTAGATGGAGAGAGCGGCCCTAGCGAGCGTGGTCGATAAAATGAACTAAGTGCGACAATACGTGGCGGTTTCGCGATCCAGAGGCAGCGCAGCCCTTGAACTCAGCCGGATGCACGACAATGGTCGCTCCAAAAGCGAACTTTAGCGGATCTTCGCTCGTTCAGCGTTGATGCGGCGACAAATGGGAGAGAAGCCATGGCGATGAACCAATATGATATGGGGGAAATTCAGAGCGAGGTGACGGCGGCAATCCGCGGGCATTGGAGGTTTTTCCTGGCCGAAGGAATTATCCTCATCATCCTCGGCATGGCGGCGATCGTCGTTCCGCTGATCGCCACGCTCACCTTCACCATCTTTTTCGGCTGGCTTCTGCTCATCAGCGGCGTGGTCGGCCTGTACTCGACTTTCAAGATGCACCCGGCCCCAGGCTTCTGGTGGTCGCTCATCTCGGCCATATTGGCCATCGTCGTCGGCATCCTGTTGATCGGATGGCCGGTCAGGGGCGCGGTCTCGCTGACCTTGCTGCTCATCATCTTCTTTCTGATCGAGGGCATCGCATCAATCATGTTCGCGCTCGAGTACAGGCGCGACCTGCCGGCGCGCTGGGGCTGGATGGTGGCGAGCGGCGTGGTCGATCTGATTCTGGCTGCCTTGATCTTCTCCGAGTTTCCGAGCTCCGCCGCCTGGGCGATCGGCCTTCTGCTCGGCATCAATATGGTGTTCGGCGGCACGACGCTCATCGTGCTGGCGCTCGACGCGCGCCGTCTGTTGCCGCCGACCTGAGCGAGAGATGATCGGATTTTAATCCGCATCGCGGATTATGCTTTGCTTGAGTGCGTGATCCTATCGGGGGGCCGGTCGCATTTGAGAATTGTGCGCTCAACGAAACGAGGCCGATGAATCGCATCGCGGCACTATGGACCCGGCTCGCGGATCGGATCCGCGGGCTTCGGGTGCAGCGCCTGTGCCTGCGCATGTCGCTCGCCGCGGTGCTGACCTATATCCTTTGGCAGGCATTGCACCTTCCCCTGCCCCTATGGGCGGTGTTGACCTCCGTCATCGTGACCCAGATGAGCGTCGGCAAGTCCGTGAAAGCGACGGTCGATTATATGGAAGGCACGCTCGGCGGCGCAATTTACAGCGGCGTGGTCGGCGCTGTGTTCCCGCACGCCGGCCCCATCGCCATTCCGGTGATGCTGGTGATCGCCATTGCGCCGCTCGCACTGCTCGCCGCGAGCAGCTCCAGGTTCAGCACGGCGCCGTTCACGGCGGTGATGGTGCTTCTGATCCCGACGATGACCCATGTGAGCGCACTCGACTCGGCCCTCTACCGGGCGATCGAAGTGGCGCTCGGATGTGCCGTGTCGCTTGCGGTTTCGGTTTTTGTCTTCCCGGAGCGCGCGCATAACTTGGTGATCGAAGCCGCGGCGCGCCTGCTTGATCTGATGGCACGGGTTCTGCCTCGGCTGATGGCCGGCCTCAAGAACACGAGAGATGAGGCAGAGACCGGGCGCATCCAGGACAGCGTCGGCGCAGCCTTTATCCAGTTGAACGCGACCGCCGCGGAGGCGAAACGGGAGCGCCTGGCCTATTTCAATGCCGACCCCGACCCGCAACCTCTGGTCGATACCCTGCTGCGGCTCCGTCACGATCTGGTCATGATCGGGCGCGCTTCTGTGCGGCCACTTCCGCCGGCCTTTCTCGACCGGCTGGGCGGGCCGATTTCCGAGCTCAGCGAGAGCGCGGCGGATTATCTGCGGGCGAGCGGTGCCGCCCTCGCAAGGCGCCGCGCGGCGCCGTCGCTTGCCCGCTTCGAAGCCGCGCTTAAATCTTATGCCGAAACCTTCGCCGCGGCCCGCCGCGACGGACTCACGCGCGACTTGCCCGCCGACGCGGCGGAACGAATCTTCGCGCTCGGCTTTGCGTTGGAGCAATTGCACCAGAATTTTGCGGACCTTCAGCACTGCTCGGAGCAAATCGCCCGTTTGCGTCAGGATTCGGCTATGTCTAAGGCCTGAATTGCCCGTATGGGCAGCAGAGATCACCCAAAGCGACGGGATGCTGCCTGAGGCCCCGGCCCGGCAGCAAGTCCACTTCGCCGCGCGCGTTCACTTGTCGAGAGGAGATAGGCATGTCAAACAAAGCTAATCGCGACGCCGTACCGCTGCAGTTGACGACCCCGTCCGGTTTTGGCGCCAACGCCACCCGCGATATCGCGGCCGCGCTCAACCTTGTGCTCGCCGACACCTTCGCCCTCTATCTGAAGACGAAGAATTTTCATTGGCACATGAGCGGCCCGCATTTCCGCGATTATCACCTCCTGCTCGACGAGCAATCGCAGCAGATCTTCGCGATGACCGATGTGATCGCCGAGCGGGTCCGCAAGGTCGGTGGCCTCACGCTTCACTCGATCGGCGAGATCTCGCGCACGCAGCGCGTGCTCGACAACGACGCACCCTACGTCGAGCCGCAGGACATGCTGGCGGAGCTGCGCGAGGACAACAGCGAGCTCGCCAAGCGGATGCGCACGGCGCACGAGGTTTGCGACGAGCACGGCGATGTGGCCTCGACGAGCCAGCTCGAGATCTACATCGACGAGACGGAGCGCCGGACCTGGTTTCTCGCCGAAGCGACCCACGTGGCCCCAGGGTCGGCTTGAACCGGCAGGCTCCAGAATTGTGAGGGAGCGTTTCCGCTGAGCGGAAACACTCCCGGCAATAGTCCGGCCGCCTATCCGGACGCTTTCGTCACCGCGGCCGTGCGGCCAGGAACCTGTCGGGCTGCGCCGGCCATTGCGCGCCAGCGCACCAGGACCGGATCAGAAATCGATTCGCGCCCGCAGCAAGCCGACGTGAGATAGCGATCGCCGTATGTTCACCTTGGTGACGGTTCTTGCGAACTTTTCGCTCATACTGACGTTGCTGCCCTGGATCGGCCCTCTGCCGGCCTTGCGCGAGCCTTTCCCGAGCCGGGTTTTGGCACGCGCACATCGCTGCCAAGAGGGGAAGTCCGGTCCGGCCCGATTTATGCATCTTGACGAAATGCGTGGATTCGCACATGATTCTAATTTGAGCCAGCGTAGAGCCGGGTGACGAGAGGTAAAAGAAGGACGAGAGGTAAAAGAAGAAGTCGAGGGGGAGACACCGCGCGGATCGGGCGGGGTCTCATAGATTTCTGGCGGGCTTCATGAACAGGCGATTTGAACTTTTTCGGCGCATCCTCGCCACAACAAAGGGAGGGGATCGCGGCACTGGGCGGGCTGGGCCCGATGAACCGCGAACCGATCGGCGCAAATTACGCGGCAGAAGGACGCGAGCCGCTTTCGCAGGGACCGTGCTTCTCTTCGCCTTGCCCTCGGTCGCCGGCGCACAGTCTTGGTCGGCCGACAAGTCACAGCGGATCGACCAGCTCGTCGAACGTTTCCGCCAAATCAAAAGCGACGGCGCGACGCTTCCGACACTCAGCATCGCGATCGGGGTCGACGGATGGCTCGCCATGGCCAAGGGTTATGGCGCAAGCGACGGCAAGCCGGTGACCGAACACACGGAGTATGAGGTCGGCTCGCTCACCAAGCAATTCACTGCGGCAGCAATTCTTGAAATGATCCGCGCCGGGGCGACGAGCGTCCATGCGCAGGCGAAGCTTTCCGTAGACACCCCGCTCGTCGATGTCTTCGGCAAGAGCAGCTATTGGGCATCGCAGCCCTGGCTGACCGTGGGCCGTCTGCTGACCATGACATCGAACTTGCCCAACTTCACCCGCCGGCCGCCGGAGGATGCAAATCCTTGGGAGCCGATCACCGCCGACCACTTGTTCGAGGACATCGAGAATTCGACGCCGACCGTATCCTCGAACGAATTCGACTATTGCAACACCAATTATTTCCTGTTGGCGGAGATGATGGAGCAGATTGTCGTGCCGGGCGAAGCGAACCCGGAATCCTACCACGACTTCCTGCGCAAGCACATTTTCCAGCCAGCCGGCATGCTGAGCACAGGCTTCATCGGCGAAAGACCGGACGATCTGGATCCCCCCGATCCTTTCGCGCCTCCGGAGGCTCGATCGCAACCGATCTCGACGGCCGCCGTCGAGCAAGGCGCCGTTCTCGCCTCGCCCGACTATCGGCTCCGCCGCCGGCCGCCTTTCACCAATCCCGATTGGCTCAAAGGCAGCGGCGACATGGTGAGCAGCGCGCTCGATCTTTTCGCTTGGCACAAGGCTTTGATGAGCGCCCAAATCGTCCCGCCCGAGGTTCGCGACCAGATGTTCTCCGACACGGCGCGCGTGGCCCCGTTCATCTATTACGGCATGGGCTGGTTCTGCGAGCACAAGGACGACCGGGACATCTACAGCCATTCCGGCGCGGTGCCCGGCTACACGTCCTACAACGCCATTATCCGCCTGAAGAGCGGCGGCAAATGGATTTCCATCACGCTGCTGAGCAACAGCGATCAACTCGACGGACTGGATGATCTGGCTGACAACATGGCCAATGTCGTTCTAGAGTAACCGTTGCGGCAAGATCTGCCCCTCGAATGACGAATTTCGGAGACCTGAGGCGGGCCAACCTGCTATAAGGCACCGAATGTCTATTGCTAAATCGCGAAACATGCTGGAGCTTGGCGGTTCTTCGAAATGACCGGGGAGGTCTTTTCAAGAATTTCGAGGGTCAGTCACTTGTCGCTGCGTCTGCTGCTGGTTCGGTCGGTCGCGTTCATTCTGCTCGCGACGCTCGCGCTCGGCGCGTTCCTCGTCTACTGGCATGCCGTTCAAAGGGTGAACGCGGACATGCGCGCCGCCATGGTCGTCGGCCGCCGGATCGTCGACAATGCCGTCGACGACGCGGAGGAGGTGGCCTTGCCGCGCCGCCGGCTCGAATTGCTTGTCGCGGATTTCAACGGCGACCGGCACCTGCGCGCCGTTCTTTTCAATCCCGACAGCAGCGTCGCCTTCTATTCCTATCTGCAACCGCCGGAACATCCGGTATCCGGATTGCTGTTCAATCTTCTCTCCGGGCCGCCCATCGTCGAGCCCGTAGAGCTGCCGCCGGCGTTCAAGAATCTCGGCACCCTCATGCTCGAGTCCGACGCGCATAACGAGGTGGCCGATGTATGGAACGACGCGGCCCTCCCGCTCACCATTCTGGCGATATTCTGCGGCCTGATATTGCTTGTTCTCTATTTCACGCTCGGCCGAGCGCTGAAGCCGCTCGAGGATTTGACCTTTGCCTTTGCCCGCATCGGCAACGGCGACTATCGGGCGCGGGTTGCGGCCTTTTCGCCGCGCGAATTGACCAGGCTCAGCACCGGCTTCAACGAAATGGCCATGCGTCTTTCCGAGATGGAGCACAGGAACCACCGGCTGCACGAACAGCTCGAAACGGTGCAGGAGGAGGAGCGAATCGAGCTTGCCCGCAATCTGCATGACGAAGTGAGCCCGCTGCTTTTTTCTGTCGACGTCGATGCGATGACCATCAAGGAGCTCGCCCAAGCGAGGGACTTGAACGGCGTCGTCGAACGCGCCCACGCCATTCGTAGCGCCGTGGTCGATATGAAGCGCAACGTGAAGGCTCTCCTCGGCCAGCTTCGCCCCTCAGGTCTGCACGCATTGAGCCTGGCGAGCGCGATCGAAAATCTGATCTCCTATTGGAAGAGCCGCCGTCCCGAAATCACCTTCAGCGCCGAGTGCCCCGACAAAAGCTGGGGTTCGCGCATCGACAGCGCCCTCTACAGCATCATCCGCGAGAGCTTGAACAACGCGATCAAACACACCAAGCCGTCGCGCATCGAGGTGCTGATCGAGGAAACTTACCACGACGTGTTGGTGGTTCGCGTGCTCGACGACGGCTGCGGCTTCGATTTAAGCGCCGCGACCGGCGGGTTCGGCCTGATCGGGATGAAGGAGCGCGCCACCCTGCTCGGCGGCACCCTGGTCGTCGAGAACCGACGCGACAGAGCCGGCGTGGTCGTCACGGCGCGCTTGCCGCTGCCGAGCGATGCGGAGGATCAGGCATATCAGGTCGAGGAGATCGCCGCGCAATGAAGATCCTGGTGATCGACGATCACGGCATCGTGCGGGAGGGGGTGCGGCGGCTGCTCGGCACGATTCCCGGCTCCGAGGTGGTCGAAGCCGGGACCGCGCAGCAGGGCCTGGCGAAGCTGCGCGCCGAAGCGCCGGACATTGTCGTCCTCGACATCAATTTGAACGGCAGCAGCGGGCTCGAGCTTCTGCAAAGACTGAAGAACGAGAACAAGACGACGCGGATCGTGATGTTCACCATGTATTCGGAAGCGGGCTATGTGGCGCGCGCCTTGCGCGGCGGCGCTTCCGGCTATGTCAGCAAGAGCGCCCCCGCCGATGAACTCGTCACCGCCGTCAAACGGGTCGCGGCGGGACAGCGTTACGTCGACCGCGACGCCGCCAACGAGCTCGTCTTTTCCGCCTCCGGCGAGGAGGATCCGCTGCAGAAGCTCAGCAACCGCGAGATGGAGATCCTGCGACTGCTCGGCGAAGGCAAGAGCCTGCTTGAAATCGCCAATACATTCGGCATCGCCTATAAGACGGTGGCGAACTCCTGCAGCAGGTTGAAGGAGAAGCTCGGTCTTGAGCGCACGACGGACCTGATCCGCTTCTCTCTTCAGAACCGGCAGGCGTAAAGCATTTTATTTTTGCCCTCCGGATCGCGGCATGGCGCGGCGCGCAGCGCCGAAGCCATCCAGGCCGAGACCTGCATTGCGTCGCTTCGCCCGCAATGACGAATTCAGCGTTTTGTGATCCGCAGCGGCAGCGCCGCCCTCGCCCGCCGGCGGCGGGTGAGGGCAAGCGCGGCGGCGATGGAAAAGGAGATGAGAACGAGCAGGACCATGATGAACTCCGCTCAGCCAGGATGCTCCGCCGCATGACAACAAAACGCTAACAGATTGGCGCGCCCTTCTCCCGCTTTGCGGGAGAAGGATCATCCCCTCCCCTCGAGCCTCTCCGCGAAAAGCGCGATCGTGCGGGCATAGACGTCGGCCTTGTTCCATTGCTGGATGACGGCGAAATTGGGCTCACCCGGTTGCCACCCGGCGCCGCGCTGCCAGCCATAGCTCTTCAGAAAATTGGCCGTCGAGGCGAGCACGTCCGGCACGTCATGGATCAGATCGGCGCGGCCGCGGCCGTCGAAATCGACGCCGAATTTGAGATAAGCAGACGGGGTAAATTGCGTCTGCCCCAATTCTCCCGCCCAGGCGCCATGCATCTGGGCAGGCGAAAGGTCGCCGCGCGCCACAAGCCGCAGAGCATCGAAAAGCTCGGCTTTGAACTGCTCCGAGCGGCGGCAATCGTAGGCAAGCGTCGCGAGCGAAGTAATCGTCGGGAAATTTCCCGTCACCGCCCCGAAGTCGGTCTCGAGCCCCCAAATGGCGACGATCACCGACCCCGGCACGCCGTATTGCTGCTCGATTCGCGCCAGCGTGCCGGAATATTGCCGCATGAGGCTCGCGCCCCGGCTAAGCCTGTAGCCGTTGATCATGCGGCCGGAGAATTGTTCGAACGACTGCCTGAAGACATGCTGGCCGTGGTCGCGCGAAACGACGGCGGGATCGTAGGTGACGCCATCTAGCCCGGCATCGATCGCCGATTCGGGAATGCCGGCCGCGGCCGCCTCTTGCTTGATTTCGCCGAGCCAGGCATCGAAGCCGGCCGGATCGCGGCAAGTCGCGGCCGCTGCAGCAATGGTCGGGGCGAGCCCGGCGAGCAAGATAAGGAGGAAGAAAAGACCGATCCTGTCGCGCATGAAATTGTCCTCTGTGCATCTCCGGCGCGTAAGCTAAAGCAGATCGGCCGGCCTTGAAATCCCTGACGGCGGCGGGATCCCCTCTCCCCGCAAGCGGGGAGAGGGGATCGCCCTTCCGTCGCAGAAGAAAGCGATGTAAGCGAGATTGCAAGGAGTCTCCTCGTGCGCGCTTTGCAGCCTCTCATCCTTGTCTCGCTTCTGGCTTTCGTTGCCGCGGCACGCGCCGATCAGGTTCCCAATCTCGACGTCGAAAAATCATGTCGCGAAGCAAAGGACTTTGGCGCGACGACCGATCCTCAGCAGACCTATAAGAACTGCATGCTGGACGAGAAGGAGGCAAAAGATCAGCTCGTTCAGAAATGGTCGCAATTCAAGCCGGCCGACCGGCGCAGTTGCGGTCCCGCGGCACCGAGCCCAAGCTATGTCGAAATGCTCACCTGCCTGGAAATGAACCAGGAATCGCTGATACCTTATTCGGAGGGCGGCGGCGCTGCGGCGCCAGCCTATGGCAGGCCACACGGCGGCTCGCCGTCGCCGCGCCCGCCGCTTTCGCCCGGGCCGCGCGGCATGCGGGGCCTGTAAACCCTCTCCCCATTCGCTCCGCTCATGGGGCGAGGGGGTGTGAATGCAGGCGCACCATTGCCTTGGTTTGCCTGTGCAGATTCCACTCGCTGATCGGCGCTCCTGTGCAGATCCCTCTCCCATTTCTGTATCCATTTTGTCACATGCGCGC
>DATFNQ010000129.1:0-28083 GCA_035266305.1 Methylovirgula sp. | reverse complement strand
ATCCTCGGCCGGGGCCGGCGCGCGGAGCTGCGTCGCAACTTGCGGCGGAACCGCGGGCTCGGCGAGCGCGGCCAAGACATCACCCTTCAACACCTGGCCGCGCTTGCCGGAGCCAGTAACGGCCGCGAGCTCGATACCCTTGTCCGCGGCGATCTTGGCGGCGGCCGGCGCGGGCGGCATCGGGGCCGCCGACGGTACCGGCGCGGGACTCGGCCGCGCAGGCTGGGCAGCCGTGCTTCTCTTATGCGTGGGCCGCGCCGGTGCTGCAGCGGCGTCCTGTATGGCGCCGAGGAGCCCGCCGGGCGCGACACTTTCGCCGCTCTGCGCCGCAATTTCGGCGAGCACGCCCGCGGCAGGGGCGTTGACCTCGAGTGTCACCTTGTCGGTTTCGAGCTCGACGACCGGTTCATCGGCTTTCACCGCCTCGCCCGCCTTTTTGAACCAGCGGCCGACCGTCGCTTCGCTCACCGATTCGCCCAAAGGCGGAACCCGAATTTCAATCGCCATGTGCAATCCCCAGGCGCTCACGAAGGTGAAGACGCATTCATCCTAGCCCCGCTGGATCGCCCTTGCAGGGAAAAATGCTCGGCCTCGAGAATCCAAGCGCAAAAGGCCGCGGCTCAACCGGCCAAGGCATCTTCGAGAAGGGCTTTGAGCTGCGCCAAGTGTTTCGGCATGAAGCCGGTGGCGGTTGCCGCCGAAGCGGGCCGCCCGACGTAGCGTGGGCGCTTCACCTTGCTGCCGACCTGCACGAGGACCCATTCGAGATAGGGGTCCACGAAATTCCAGGCGCCCATGTTCTTCGGCTCCTCCTGGCACCAGACCATTTCGGCGTTCCTGTAGCGCGACAGTTTCTTGACCAGCGCCTTCAACGGGAAGGGATAGAGCTGCTCGACCCGCAACAGATAGATGTCGTCGATACCGCGCTTGGCGCGCTCTTCGAAGAGATCGAAATAGACCTTGCCGGAACACAGGATCACCCGGCGGATCTTGGCATCCTCCACGAGCTTGATCTCGCCGCCCGGCAGCATTTCGGCATCGTCGTAGAGAAGCCGATGGAAGGTCGTGTCTGCCCCAAATTCGTCGAGCCGCGAGACGGCGCGCTTATGCCGCAACAGCGATTTTGGCGTCATCAGGAGGAGCGGCTTGCGGATGTCGCGCTTCAACTGCCGCCGCAGGATATGGAAAAAGTTCGCCGGCGTCGTGCAGTTGGCGACCTGCATATTGTCTTCGGCGCACATCTGCAGATAACGCTCGAGCCGGGCGGAGGAATGTTCCGGTCCCTGCCCCTCGTAGCCGTGCGGCAGGAGGCAGACGAGGCCGGACATGCGCAGCCATTTGCGCTCGCCGGAAGAGACGAACTGATCGAAGACCACCTGCGCGCCATTGGCGAAGTCGCCGAATTGCGCCTCCCAAACGGTGAGCGCATGGGGCTCGGCGAGCGAATAGCCATATTCGAAGCCGAGCACGGCTTCCTCCGAGAGCATGGAATTGATGACCTCGTAGCGCGCCTGGCCGTCGCGGACATGATTGAGCGGCACATAGCGGTCTTCCGTCTGCTGATCGACGAGGACGCTGTGGCGCTGCGAGAACGTGCCGCGCTCGCTGTCCTGGCCGGAGAGACGGACCGGATGGCCCTCGTCGAGAAGGCTTGCGAAGGCGAGCGCTTCTCCCATTGCCCAATCGATGCCGGCGCCCGATTCGATCATGGCAGCCCGGTTGTCGAGGAAGCGGCGGATCGTGCGGTGCAGATTGAAGCCGTCCGGCACCCCGCACAGCCGAGTGCCCAGCTCTTTCAGCTTGGCGACGTCGACGCCGGTGCGGCCGCGCCGCGCCTCGTCCACCCCGTCCGCCGGCCGAAACCCCGCCCAGCGCCCGTCGAGCCAATCGGCCTTGTTTGACTTATGGGCGGCGACGGCCTCGTGCTCCGTCTCGAGTCTCTGCCGCCACTCGGTCGTCCGCTCTTCGACCTCGGCCAAACTGACGACGCCCTCGCCGATCAGCTTCTTAGTATAGATCTCGAGCGCCGTCGGATGCGACCGGATCTTCTTGTACATGAGCGGCTGGGTGAAGGCCGGCTCGTCGCCCTCGTTATGGCCGAAACGGCGATAGCAGAACATGTCGATCACGACGGGCTTGTGAAATATCTGCCGAAACTCAATTGCCACCTTCGCCGCATAGACCACGGCCTCCGGATCGTCGCCATTGACGTGAATGATCGGCGCCTCGATCATCTTCGCGGTATCGGAGGGATAGGGCGAGGAACGGGAATAGCGCGGATAGGTCGTAAAGCCGATCTGATTGTTGATGATGAAATGGATCGAGCCGCCGGTCCTATGGCCTTTCAATCCCGAGAGACCGAAACATTCGGCAATCACGCCTTGGCCGGCGAAGGCCGCATCCCCGTGAATGAGCAGCGGCAGGACCTTGCTGCGTTCGACGAAGTCGTGGTGCTGATCCTGCTTGGCGCGAACCTTGCCGAGCACGACCGGATCGACGATCTCGAGATGCGACGGATTGGCGGTCAGCGACAGATGGACCTGGTTGCCGTCGAAGTCACGATCCGACGATGCGCCGAGATGGTATTTGACGTCGCCCGAGCCTTCGACATCGTCCGGGGTGAACGAACCTCCCTTGAATTCATGGAAGATGGCGCGGTGCGGCTTGCCCATGACCTGGGAGAGGACATTGAGGCGGCCGCGATGCGCCATGCCCAGCACGATCTCCTTCACGCCGAGCGCGCCGCCGCGCTTGATGATCTGTTCCAGCGCCGGCACCATGGCTTCGCCGCCGTCGAGGCCGAACCGCTTGGTGCCGGTGAATTTGAGATCGAGGAACTTCTCGAATCCTTCCGCTTCGATGAGCTTGTTTAGGATGGCACGCTTGCCTTCGCGGGTGAAGGTGATCTCTTTGCCCGGTCCCTCGATGCGCGCCTGGAACCAGGACTTCTCGGCGGGATCCGAGATATGCATGAATTCGAAGCCGATCGTTCCGCAATAGGTGCGCTTGAGGATCGCCAGCATCTCCGGGATGGTCGCGAATTTCAGGCCAAGCACCCCGTCGATGAAGATCGCGCGGCCGTAATCGGCTTCCGCAAACCCGAAGTTCGCAGGATGAAGAGCCTCGGAATCCTTGGGCACCTGAAGCCCGAGCGGATCGAGGTTCGCATGCAGGTGCCCGCGCATGCGATAGGCGCGGATCATCATGATGGCGCGAACGGAATCGCGGGTCGCCTGCTGAAATTCCGCGTCCGAATGCGCTCCCCCCTCGGCCTTTATCTTTGTGGCGAGCTGCGTCTCGACCGCGTCCCAATCGCCGGCGAAGGCCGCAACGAGTTCGTCATGCGCCACCGGCTCGCCTTGCCTTTTCCAGTGCGGGCCGGCGATGCTTTTCTCGACAGCCGCGCGGTCCTCCTTCAAGCCGGCGAAGAAATCCCGCCATTCAGCGTCCACCGAGGCCGGATCGCGGGCATAGCGGTCATAGAGCTGTTCGGCGTAAGCGGCGTTGCCGCCATAAAGAAAGGAAGTCAGGGCAAAGGAATCGTTGGAAGCCGAGCGGGAGCCCGCCGCTCCGCCCGAACCATTCTGGCCGTTGTTGCCGTCTTGGCGTGCCATGACATTCTCCGAACCTGTGGCCTCGCGCTGCGATCCGCCCCTGATATATGCGCGCCGCGCTTGCCTTTCACGCTCTTGGTCGCGCGCAATTGATCTTGCTGAGGCCGATCGGCGTTTTCATCTCTTCAGCACTTCGACGAGAGTCCTTGCGAGCCTGGCGGGCGAAGGCGAGACCTCGATACCCGCCTCTTTCATAGCGGTAATCTTCGCTTCGGCGCCGCCCTTGCCGCCCGAAATGAAGGCGCCCGCATGGCCCATGCGGCGGCCGGGGGGCGCGGTGCGTCCGGCGATGAAGCCGACCACCGGCTTGGCGCGCCCGCGTCTTTTCTCGTCGCGCAAGAACAGCGCTGCGTCTTCCTCGGCGCCGCCGCCGATCTCGCCGATCATGATAATTGATTCGGTCTTTTCATCGGCAAGAAAGAGCTGAAGGACGTCGATGAATTCCATGCCTTTCACCGGATCGCCGCCGATCCCGACCGCCGTCGTCTGCCCGAGCCCCTCACGGCTCGTCTGAAACACCGCTTCATAGGTGAGCGTGCCGGAGCGCGAGACGATCCCGACCGAGCCGGGCAGGAATATGTTGGCCGGCATGATGCCGATCTTGCACTCTCCCGCGCTCACCACGCCCGGGCAATTCGGGCCGATGAGCCGCGATCGCGAGCCGACGAGCGCCCGCTTGACACGCACCATGTCGAGCACCGGAATCCCCTCGGTGATGCAGACGATGAGCGGAATCTCGGCATCGATCGCTTCGCAGATGGCGTCCGCCGCGCCAGGCGGCGGCACATAGACGACGCTCGCCTCGGCACCGGTCGCCGCGCGCGCCGCTTTCACCGTATCGAAGACCGGCAGGCCCAGATGGGTCGAGCCGCCCTTGCCCGGTGAGACGCCGCCGACGAGCCGCGTGCCATAGGCGAGGGCCTGCTGCGAATGGAAAGTGCCGTTCTTGCCGGTGAAGCCCTGGCAGATCACCCGGGTTTGCTTGTCGATGAGGATCGCCACGGGCTCAGCCTTTCTTGACGGCGGCAACGATCTTCTGGGCGGCATCGTCGAGATCGTCGGCGGCGATGACGTTCAAGCCGGACTCGGCGATGATCGCCTTGCCGAGTGCGACATTGGTACCCTCGAGACGCACGACGAGCGGCTGTTCGAGACCCACTTCCCTGACCGCGGCGATGACCCCCTCGGCAATCACGTCGCATTTCATGATGCCGCCGAAAATATTGACGAGAATGCCTTCGACGTTCGGATCGGCGGTGATGATCTTGAAAGCGGCCGTCACCTTCTCCGTGGTCGCGCCGCCCCCGACGTCGAGAAAATTCGCAGGCTCCGCGCCGTAAAGCTTGATGATGTCCATGGTCGCCATGGCGAGGCCGGCGCCGTTGACCATGCAGCCGATCGTGCCGTCGAGCGCGATGTAGGAGAGATCGTGCTTCGCGGCTTCGATCTCTCTGGCATCCTCCTCCGACTGATCGCGCAGCGCGGCGATCTCAGGATGCCTGAAGAGCGCGTTGTCGTCGAAGCCGATCTTGGCGTCGAGACATCTGATCAGCCCGTCCTTGCCGACGATCAACGGATTGATCTCGAGGAGCGCCATGTCCTTGTCGACAAAGGCGGTGTAGAGCCGCGCCGCGAGTTTCTCGGCCTGTTTGGCCAGATCGCCCGAGAGCCCCAGCGCCGCGCCAAGCGCGCGGCCGTGATGCGGCATGACCCCGGTCGCCGGATCGACAGAGAAGCTGACGATCTTTTCCGGGGTCCGCTTCGCCACCTCCTCGATGGCGACGCCGCCTTCGGTCGAGGCGACGAAAGCCACCCTGCTCGTCGACCGGTCGACGAGCAGGGCGAGGTAGAATTCCTTCTCGATCGCCGAGCCGTCTTCGACATAGAGCCGATTGACCTGCTTGCCGGCAGGTCCGGTCTGCACCGTGACGAGCGTGTGGCCGAGCATCTGGCGCGCATAAGCCTCGACTTCCTCGCGCGAGCGCGCCAAGCGAACGCCGCCGGCTCCGGCTTCGGCCTCCTTGAACCTGCCTTTGCCGCGCCCCCCGGCATGGATCTGCGCCTTCACCACGAAAATCGGGCCGGGCAGTTCGGCGGCCGCTCTGCCGGCTTCGGCTGCCTCGGTCACCACGACGCCGGGGGCGACGGGAATCCCGAACTCCCGAAGAATCGCCTTCGCCTGATACTCGTGAATGTTCATCTTTTCGCTCTCTGCCGCGCCCAGGCGCAGAAGATGCCGGCCTAATCCCGCCTCATGCGGCGAAAGCCGCATTAATGCCCTTACAGGCCTCGACGAGGCCCTGAACCGAAGCCACGGATTTTTCGAACATCCGTCTTTCGTCGGGATCGAGAGCGATCTCCACGACTTTCTCGACGCCGTTGGCGCCGAGCACGACGGGAACGCCGACATAGAGGTCCTTGACGCCATATTCGCCGTTGAGCTTGGCCGCGCAGGGCAACACCCGGCGCTCGTCGCGCAAATAGGATTGCGCCATGGCAATCGCCGCGGCAGCCGGCGCATAGAAGGCCGACCCCGTCTTCAAGAGAGCGACGATCTCGCCGCCGCCCTTGCGGGTTCGCTCGACGATCGCATCGAGCCTTTCGCAGGTCGTCCAGCCCATTTTCACCAGGTCCGGCAAGGGAATGCCGGCGACCGTCGAATAGCGCAGCAGCGGAACCATGTCGTCTCCGTGGCCGCCGAGGACGCAGGCGCTCACGTCTTCGAGCGAGACTTTGAACTCTTGCGACAGGAAATAGCGGAAGCGCGCAGAATCGAGGACGCCGGCCATGCCGACGATCTTGTTGGCAGGAAGGCCGATCGCCTTCTGCAGAGCCCAAACCATGGCGTCGAGCGGATTGGTGATGCAGATCACGAACGCGTCCGGCGCATGCTGCCTGATGCCGTCCCCGACCGATTCCATGACTTTGAGATTGATGCTCAAGAGATCGTCACGGCTCATGCCCGGCTTGCGGGGCACGCCAGCGGTGACGATCACCACGTCGGCGCCGGCAATCACCGCGTAATCATTGCCGCCGCCAAGCTGCGCATGAAAGCCCTGCTGCGCCGCAGATTGCGCGAGATCCAAAGCCTTGCCTTGCGGTATGCCTTCGGCAATGTCGAAGAGGACGATGTCACCCAGTTCCTTGAGCGCGGCGATATGGGCGAGCGTGCCTCCGATCTGGCCGGCGCCGATCAGCGCGATTTTTTTAAGTGGCATTTTCGTCCTCTCGTCGGGCTATCTTGTTGCACCGCGGCAAAGGCGGCTGCGGTTCTGCCCAAGATGGTATACAAAAGCAAGACCGTGCGTTTGACATCTCTTAGATAAGGGGTGGAATTTTGGCCACAAACGCCGATGCAGTGAATGTGAGGCCTAAATTTCAAGCAATTAGCTTCCAGGCTGCGCAGCCTCTGGCGTGATCGCAGGCGATCCGGACAAAAGCTGCCCGGCGCCAAGCTCCTTCAGGTTTCGACGAGGCCGGTCAGATCGCGTGGCGGGCTCGACACCATTCTACCATGCGGCAGGCCAAGATAGGCCGCCGATCGCATCTCCATCAACCGCGACGCGGTCCGCGCGAATTCGAAGGCTTCGCGCCCTCTCTTGCCGAGATAAAGATCGACAGGTTCGGCCGCGGCCGAGGCAATCAGTTTGACGCGCTGGTCATAGAGCGCATCGATCAGCAAGATGAATCTTCTCGCCTCGTCGACTTGCTCCGCGTGCATGACCAGTATGGCGTCGAGGATGATCGTGTGGAAATTTTCGGCGATGGCCAGAAAGTCGCGCGGCCCGAGCGGCGCGATGCAAAGATCGGCGAAGCTGAACCGCGCGACATGGCCCTTGGCCTGCGGAACCAGGATCGCGCGACCGAGAACGTCGAGACGCGCGCTTGCGGCTTGCTCGACGCCTGTCAGAGATGCGAAAGCGCGGGTCAGCGCCGCAGCCGCCCTTGCATCGGCCGGAACATGGTAGAGCGGCTCGCCCTTCAATTTCTCGAGCCGGAAATCGGTGCGGGCCGCAAGATGCAGCACGTCCATTCTCTCCCGCAGAAGATCGATGAAGGGCAGAAACAGCGCCCGATTCAGGCCGTCCTTATAGAGATCCTGGGGCTCGACGTTGGAGGTCGCGACGAGGACGACGCCGCATTGAAACAAGGCCTTGAACAGGCGCCCGAGGATCATCGCGTCGGTGATGTCGCTCACCGAAAGCTCGTCGAGACACAAGAGCCAGCAATCGGCGGCGATTGCCTCGGCCAGCGGCGCGATCGGATCGTCGCCCTTGATCTCTTTCCTTTTGAGCTGTTGTCGGAAGGCGAAGATCCGGGCGTGCACGTCGGCCATGAAGCTGTGGAAATGCAACCGCTTTTTATGCGTGAGCTGGGTCTCTTTGAAAAACAAGTCCATGAGCATGGTCTTGCCGCGCCCGACCGAGCCCCAGATGTAAATGCCGCGCAAGGCGTTTTCGCGAGCCCCGACGAGCCAGCCGAGCGCCGCCGCCTTGCGTGCAGGACGATAGAAGGCGAGCTCGGCGGCGAGCTTCTCGAGTGTGCGCAACGCGCTTTCCTGCGCCGGGTCGGCCTCGAGCTGGCCGCGGCCGATGTGGTCCAAATAGCGCTCAAGAAGGATGTGTGGCACGCCAGCCTCGACGATGATGTGCAGCGATGGTCGGCATGCCGAAAAACAAAGCCGGATTGCTCTTGCCGTGATCGGGGCCGCCTGACAAGCCGGGTTTCGGCGCCCCGGTGCCGCAGGCCGCTGGGAACAAACAAAGCTTTTGCGCCCGGCGGCTTGATGCAAGGAGCCGCGGCGCACTGAGGCCGGCCTTGGTCGGCACGATCGCTATTTGCCGGTCGTGATCCGCGCCCATTCGCGGCTGACGAATTTCTGCGTCGCCGCCTGATCATAGTTCTTGAGGGCGAACAGACGTTTCAACATCTCGGGATCGAGATAGATCGTCTTATTGTCGGCGATCGCACTGGTGACGAGAGGTTTGGCGGCCGCGACGCCGCTCGCGAAACCGGTCGCGTTGGTGTCGCGGGCGGCAATGTCCGGGCGCAGCAGAAAATTGATGAATTCATATGCCTCCGCGACATGCGGCGCGTCGCTGGGGATCGCGAGATTGTCGAGGGAGACGACGCTGCCCTCCTTGGGGATCACATCGCCGATCTCGATGCCGTTATCCGCCTCGCGGGCGCGGTTGCGCGCCAGCGCCGCGTCTCCCGACCAGCCGACCGCGAGACAAATGTCGCCATTGGCGAGAGCGTTGATATATTCGGAGGAATGGAACTTCTTCACATTGCGCCTGAGCCCGCTCAAGAGATCGGCGGCGCGCCGGAGCTCGGTCAAATTCCGCGTATTGGGATCGAACTTCAGATAGATGAGGGCAAGGGCGAAGAGATCCTGCGCATCATCGAGCACATCGACTCCGCAATCGGCGAATTTCTTCAAATTCTCCGGCTTGAAGACGATGTCCCAGGAATCGAGCGGCACGTTGCCGAGCCGTTCGCGGGCCTTGTCCGCGTCAAACGCGATGCCGGCGGTGAACCACATGTAATTGACGGCATATTGGTTGCCGGGATCGTTGACGGAAAGCCGCGCCATGATTTCCGGCGAGAGATTCCTGGCGTTCGGCAATTTGCTCTTGTCGAGCTTTTGCAGCAGGCCGGCGGCAATCGCCCTCTGCAGAACCGGCCCGGAAGGAACGACGACGTCATAGCCGCTTCTGCCGAGCATCAGACGAGTCTCGAGTGCGGCGTCCGAATCATACGTGTCGTAGATGACCTTGATCCCCGTTTCCTTGGTGAAATCCTCCAGCACTTTCGGATCGATATAATCGCTCCAATTGAAGACGTTCACGATCCGCTCATCCGCCGTCACTTGGCGCAAGCCGATCAATGGCGCGAGAGCGAGAACCAGCAAGCCGATGACAAAATGTCTCATCTTCGGGATCTTTGTGGGGAGCGACGGATCGGTGTCGCGGCCTGATCCGGCCTTTGTCAAGCGTTCTATCCGCGCCGGCGTGGTTTCACCCGCACCGGAGTGCTAGGAGAGCTTGCCATGGATTGCCTCGATCTCCGCAGCCTCCTCATCATCGGCGGCGCGCGCTCGGGCAAAAGCCGCTTTGGTCAAACATGCGCCGAGCAGTCCGGCAAGAAGCCGGTCCTGATCGCGACGGCGGAGCCAGGGGACGCGGAAATGGCGGCGCGCATTGCGGCGCACAGGGCCGCGCGCGGCAGCCGTTGGCAGGTTGTCGAGGAAAGGATCGAGCTCGTTCACGCCTTGTGCCGCGAGGCCGCAGAGGACAAGGTGTTGCTCGTCGATTGCCTGACGCTCTGGCTCAGCAACCTCATGCTGCTCGGTCGTGATCCGGAGGCGGAAGGCGCGCTTCTGGCGCAATCGATCGAGCGGCTCGCGGGGCCGGCGATCTTCGTTTCGAACGAGGTGGGGCTCGGAATCGTGCCGGAGAACGAACTCGGCCGCAGGTTTCGCGATGCGCAGGGCCGCCTCAACCAAAGGATCGCTGCGACCTGCGCTGCCGTGGTGCTCGTCGCCGCCGGCCTGCCTGTGATAGTGAAGCCGGCCCCGCACGTCGCCTTCCGGCTTTAGCCGGGATTGCGCGTTGCGCCGCTGAGGGCCAGGGGATAAGAGCCTGGTGAATGTGAAATGAGAACTAAACCAGGCCAATTCTGTGAATAACCGCCTCTCCGCTCATCTGCGCCAGCTTGAGGCCGAAGCGATCTTCATCATGCGCGAGGTGGTGGCCGAATTCGCGCGCCCTGTCCTGCTCTATTCGATCGGCAAGGATTCGGGCGCGATGCTGCACATCGCCCAGAAGGCGTTCTATCCCGGCAAGCTGCCCTTTCCCCTACTGCATGTCGATACAACCTGGAAATTCAAGGACATGATCGCGTTCCGCGACGCCACGGCGGCGCGTCTCGGAGTCGAAATCATTGTCTATGTGAACGAGGAAGGGCTGAAGCGCGGCATTTCGCCTGTCGCATCGGGTTCGGCGCTGCATACGCAGGTGATGAAGACCGAGGCGCTGCGCCAGGCGCTCGACAAATACCGCTTCGACGCGGCCTTCGGCGGGGCGCGCCGCGACGAGGAGAAGAGCCGCGCCAAGGAGCGGATTTTCTCGCATCGGTCCGCCGCGCATGCTTGGGACCCGCGCAACCAACGCCCGGAGCTCTGGCGGCTGTTCAACACCAGGATCAAACCCGGCGAATCGATGCGCGTCTTTCCCCTGTCGAACTGGACCGAGCGCGACGTCTGGGAATATACCGCCGCCGAATCCATTCCCGTCGTGCCGCTTTATTTCGCCAAGCAGCGGCCGGTGGTCGAGCGCGATGGAACGCTGATCATGGTGGATGACGAGCGCCTGCCGCTCAAGCCCGGCGAAAAGCCGCGCATGGAACGCGTTCGCTTCCGCACGCTGGGCTGTTATCCGCTCTCCGGCGCGATCCGCTCCGATGCCGAAACGCTCGACGACATGATCGCCGAAATGCGCAGCACGAACACCTCGGAACGGCAGGGACGGCTGATCGACCACGACGAAGCGGGCTCGATGGAAAAGAAGAAACGCGAGGGCTATTTTTGATGAACGAGGCCGTCGAGATCGAAGCTCTGGAACAGCGCGCGACCGCGGCCGGCGAGCCGGCGCTGCCGACCTTGCGTTTTCTGACCTGCGGCTCCGTGGACGACGGCAAATCCACCTTGATCGGCCGTCTTCTCTATGAGCAGCAGCTCATCTTGACCGATCAGCTTGCCGCGCTCGAACGCGACTCGAAGAAACACGGCACGGTCGGGCCCGATATCGACTTCGCGCTGCTCGTCGACGGGCTCGAAGCGGAACGCGAGCAAGGCATCACCATCGATGTCGCCTACCGCTCCTTTTCGACCGAAAGGCGCGCCTTCATCGTCGCCGACACGCCCGGCCACGAGCAATATACCCGCAACATGGCGACCGGCGCCTCCAATTGCGATCTCGCCGTGCTTCTCGTCGATTGTCGCAAGGGACTGCTCACTCAGACGCATCGGCATGCGGCCATCGTCTCGCTGCTCGGGATCCGTCATGTCGTTCTCGCGGTGAACAAGATCGACCTCGTCGGTTACGATCAGGCGGCCTTCGAGAAGATCGCCGCAGAGTTCCAGGCCTTCGCGGCGCCGCTCGGATTCGCGACTTGCGTTGCGATTCCGATCTCGGCCCGTTTCGGCGACAATATTTCGCGACAGAGCGACAACACGGCCTGGTATTCGGGTCCCACTCTGCTTGCCTATCTCGAAAAGATCGGAGTCGAGGAAGATCGCAGCGCGCTGCCTTTCCGCATGCCGGTGCAATGGGTGAATCGGCCGCATCTCGATTTCCGCGGATTTTGCGGGACGATCGCCTCAGGCACCGTAAGGCCGGGCGACGAGGTCACCGTCGCCGTCTCCGGCAAATTGACCCGGGTCGAGCGGATCGTCACGGCCGACGGCGATCTCGAGGTCGCGAGCGCCGGCGATGCGGTGAGCTTGACGCTCGCCGACGCGCTTGACGTTGGGCGCGGCGACCTTCTCGCCGCCCCGCAGGCGCGCCCCGAAGTCGCCGACCAGTTCGCCGCCACTCTCATCTGGATGAGCGACGAGAAGCTTCTGCCCGGCCGCTCTTATCTGATGAAGATCGGCGCCCGCACGATCCCCGCCACGGTGACCGGATTGAAATATCGGCTCGACGTCACCACGCTCGCGCACCATCCGGCAAAGACGCTGGCTTTGAACGAGGTCGGCTTCTGCAATCTGGCCACGACGGCACCGATCGCTTTCGATCACTATGCCGACAATCGCGTGAGCGGGGCCTTCATCCTCATCGACCGCTACACCAATGCGACGGCAGCGGCCGGCCTCATCGCCTTCGGCTTGCGGCGCGCGGCCAATATCCATCCGCAGGATTTGACCATCACCAAGGCGGGGCGGGCGCACTTGATGCATCAGCGCCCCGCGGTCCTTTGGTTCACCGGTCTCTCCGGTTCCGGCAAATCGACGATCGCCAATCTCGTCGAACAACAGCTCAACGCCCGCGGCGTGCATACGATTCTGCTCGACGGGGACAACATCCGCCACGGTCTCAACAAGGACCTCAGCTTTTCCGCCGCCGACCGCGTCGAAAACATCCGCCGCATCGGCGAAGTGGCGAAGCTGATGACCGACGCCGGCCTCATCGTGCTCTGCGCCTTCATCTCGCCCTTTGCGGCCGACCGTCAGATGGTGCGCGACACCGTCGGGGACGGCGAATTCATCGAGATCTTCGTCGACACGCCGCTCGACCAATGCATCGCGCGCGATCCGAAGGGGCTCTATAAGAAGGCGTTTGCCGGCGAGATCACAAACTTCACCGGCGTCGACCAGGCCTATGAAACGCCGCTCGCCGCCGAACTCGTGCTTGGCCGCGACGGCGCAACGGCGCGGCAATCGAGCGCGCGGGTGATCGCTTATCTGGTCGAGCACCGTTATATCGAGCGCTTCGACGATACCGGCGACTGGTCGATTTAGCGAAGGGCGCTCCGGCACGCGCCGGCGAATCACCGCACCTGCGCGCTTATCCACCGCTTTCATGGGCGCTGAGCTCCTGAGCTCTCGCGAAGGCGGCCGGTCCTGCCGCTGTGGAAGATCTCTCCTGATGATGGACGAATCGCGGAGGATCGAAGACGTTGGCGCCGTGTCGGGACCGGCGGACTCCCGTCGTATCCGGTGTCGTCGCGCTGTTGCAGAATCACCTCACGATGTGATTCTCTAGCTGCGTCGGCGTGAGTCGCGCGCGCTGCGCGGTTGTCGCCTCTGCAGCGACAGCCCGCTGTGTTGTTGGTTTGGCAATGCGTTGGAGGCCGCATTCCCTACTGTGCATCGCGAGCTTGGCGATGGCGTCGGCCGGTCTGCCATGCGCGGCCCGAGCCTGATGATCAGTAAGCTCGTTCAGTCCCGCCGCGTTTCAGAATTTCCCCCGCGACCCTGGTTTCGGGCATCATCAAGGCATCGGCATGTCGCTTTCGCACATCGAGCTCACGCAGATCGAAAATCCGGTAGATCAGATCGAAAGGATAGCTTCGCACAACCAATGGTCATTCGACCGCGACGAAGAGGACGAAATCTCGATTGCCGTGACCGGCACCTGGACGGACTACAACATCGCCTTCACCTGGCTCTCCGACATCGAGGCCCTGCATGTCGCCTGTGCCTTCGATCTGAAGGTGCCGCATGTTCGGCGCAGCGAGGCGCTGGCGCTGATCGCGCTCATCAACGAACAGCTCTGGATCGGCCATTTCGACATCTGGCCGCAGGATGGCGTGATCATGTTCCGCCATGCGATGCTGCTTGCCGGCGGCGCCGCGCTGAATGCGCGGCAGTGCGAGGCGGCCTTGGCCAATGCGGTCGCCGCCTGCGAGCGCTATTACCAGGCCTTTCAATTCGTGGTCTGGGCGGGCAAGAGCAGCCGCGAGGCGCTCGATGCGGTCATGCTGGAGACGAAAGGCGAAGCTTGAATGACGATCGGCGGGGAACCGCTGTTGCTCGTCGGCGCCGGCAAGATGGGCGGCGCCTTGCTGCAGGGCTGGCTCGATCGCGGCTTCGATCCCGCGCGCATCATCGTGCTCGAGCCCGATCCCTCGCCGCAGGTTGCGGCGCTGTGCGCGGCGCGCGGCGTTGGGCTGGGGATGCCGCCGACCCCGCCTTCGGTCCTCGTCCTCGCCGTCAAGCCGCAAATGCTGGACGCCGTTGCCCCTCGCCTCGCGCCGCTGGCGATGGAATCGACGCTTGTCATCTCCATCCTCGCCGGCAAGACGATCCGGAACGTCTCCGACCGGCTTCCCGGCGCCGGCGCGATCGTGCGTGCCATGCCGAACCTCGCGGCGGCAATCGGCTGCGGGATCACCGCGGCGGTTGCCGATGCGAAGGCGACGCCGGCCCAGAGGCGAACCGCCGATGCGCTTCTTTCAGCCGTCGGCCATGTCGAGTGGTTATCTGAGGAAAGCCTGATGGATGCGGTGACCGCTGTCTCCGGGTCGGGGCCGGCCTATGTGTTCTACCTCGCCGAATGCCTGGCCAAAGCGGGGATGGAGAGCGGGCTCCCGGCCGACCTTGCCGCACGGCTGGCGCGCGCGACGATCGAAGGCGCCGGCGCCTTGCTCGCCCGCAGGCCGGACGTTTCGCCGGCGGAGCTGCGCGAGAGCGTCACCTCGCCCGGCGGCACGACCGCGGCCGCTCTCGCTATCCTGAAGGGCGAAGAGGGATTAGAAAAGCTGATCGCAGAGGCAGTCGCGGCGGCCAAGCGGCGGACGCGGGAACTCTCGGGCTAAGCCGTGCGGAGCGTGAACTGAGCTTCGGCTCCTGCGCGAACTTGACTGCCGGCACAAGCGCTCTAGTCTCCCGCGTATCGATGGGTCGCGTGGGAGGCGAGATCGTGCAAGCAACCGAGCCAGGCTTCGACACCGCGCTGCCGCCATCCGATCCGAAGGACGCGATCATCAGCGCCCTGCTCGAACTCGCCGGCGAACGTCATTGGGAAGACATTACTCTTTCCGACGTGGCGACTCGGGCCAATGTGTCGCTGTCGACCTTCCGCGATCTCTTTCCCTCGAAAGGCGCGGTCCTCGCCGGGTTCCTGCGCAAGATCGACAAGATCGTCCTCGAAGGCACTGGAGCCGAGCTTGCCGACGAGCCGGCAAAGGAGAGGCTCATTGAGGTTTTGCGGCGCCGCCTCGACGCCTTGGCGCCGTATAAGGTCGGGCTCGAAGGGATCGGCGAATGGACGGCCCGCGATCCTTTCGCTGCCGCGTCGCTCAACCGGCTGATGATCAATTCGATGCGCTTCATGCTCGAGGCCGCCGACATCGACTCCGAAGGGCCCGTCGGCGCGCTCAAGCTGCAGGGTCTCGTCATCGCCTGGCGGCGCGTTCTGCGCACCTGGTTTTCGGATGATGATCCGGAGCTGGCGGCAACCATGGCGGCGCTCGACCGCGAATTGACCCGCGGCAGCCGGCTCATCGCCCGCGCCGAGGACATAAATCGCCTGACCTCGCCGCTCTTTTCGATCGCTCGCGCTCTGTTCGAGCGCCGCCACCGCGGCACGACGCCACGCGGAAGCTTTCACGAGGAGAGGGACGAGGAGAGGGACGAGCACCGGGCCTTGTGACGTGAGCCGACGCTAAGGTGACAGGCAGGAAAAAACGAATCGATTGGGAGCGTCCCCTCTCCCCGCTCGCGGGGAGAGGCTGAGGGGCCGGTGCATTGGCAGCAAACTTGGCGAGCTTCAATTTAGAAGCATACCGACATGGATCGAGGCTACTCACCTAGCCCCTCACCCTCGCTTCGCTCGACCTCTCCCCGCAAGCGGGGAGAGGTGATGCCCGACGTCTCTCCGTCATGGGCCTCTTCACGAATTACCGGTTCAAACGCATTTTCCCCGCGCGCCCATGTTGGGGCCGTCGAGACTTTGCTCGTGCAGTACCGATACCAAGCAGCAAACCCGCCGGCACCAAGCCCAAGCAATGCAAGAGGCACGCTACCACATTTTATCACACTACCTGCTCGGGCTCGATGATGGTTGGGTCATCGCTGACCCGTCAGCAAGGCGGTGACGCGCTCGATGAAACGCGCCGCGGCGTCGATCGCGTCGTTCGCTTCCGCGTCGGTTACGACCACGCCATGGCCGACGCCGTAATCAACGATTTCCTTGTATTTGTAGGCTTGCGCCAGAAATGTCAGCAGCGCCCTTTCAGCGCCTGGCGTGTCTTTCAGCAGACGCGCGAATTCGGTGCGGACGCCGGAATGAGTCTTCGCGACTTTTCCGCTGCGCTCGATGATGAAGGCCTCGGCCGCATGAAACGCAGCATAATAGGCCGATCGCGCCGCGACCTTCGCGAGGGGAATGCCGGCAATCTTTCGGGCGTCGTCCAGATCGTCGCGCGCTTTGTCGAGATAATCTTTGGCTTCCGGCGTCACAGGTCGAGGCCGTCGCGACGCAACTCCTGCATCAGCCCGGTCCGTTCGCGATAAGAGCCAGCCTGCAAAGGCATGGCGTTGATGACAACGCCGGTCTCAGAGAGGATGTCGGCTTCAATCTCGGCGATCGTCCCCGCTTCCTTCCCGAAGCCGTGGAGGTCTCTGAGAAACACCGCCACATCGTAATCGGAATCCGGGCGCGCGTCGCCACGTGCGCGGGAGCCGAACAGCACCACGCGCTCGATCCGCTCGCCATAGACTTCGTCGAGCGCGGCGCGGAACCGGCTCAAGATAGGGTCAACGATCGTTGCCATAATTCAGTATAGCATAGTCAAGTTCTGGGGACGAAAGGCTATCTGGCGATCCCGTTGCCTGAGCTGCGGCCTCTTTCCGACCCCCAACAGGCGCCCCCTAGCAGCCGCGTCCCCTCTCCCCGCTTTCGGGGAGAGGGTTAGGGTTAGGGTGAGGGGCCGGGGCATTGGCAGCAAACTTGGCGAGCTGCGATGTGGAAGCGTACCGACATGGATCGAGGCTACTCCCCCAGACCCTCACCCTCGCCATAGGCTCGCGCATTCGCGCGAGCCGTCCTAATGAGACGGGCGCGCAAAGCGCGCCCGTGGCTCGACCTCTCCCCGCGAGCGGGGAGAGGTGATGCCTTACACCGGCACTCGCACCGTCGCGCGCAGGCCGCCGAGCGGGCTGTCGGCGAGCGTAATGTCGCCGCCGTGCGAGCGGGCGATATCCAGCGCGATCGCAAGCCCGAGGCCAGTGCCGCCCTCGTCCTGATTGCGCGCCGCATCGAGACGCAGGAAGGGTCGGAACACGTCCTCGCGCCGGTCTGCCGGAATGCCCGGCCCGTCGTCGTCGATATGAATTGTGAGGAAGCGCTGGTCGCGCTGGGCCTCGATATTCACCTTTTTGGCATGCGCCAGCGCGTTGCCGATGAGATTGGCGAGGCAGCGCTTGAACGCCGCCGGCCGTACCATCACAAACGGGTCGCCGGAATAGGAGACTTTCACCGCCGCGCCGTGCCGCTCCGCTTCGCCGCGCAGGCCTTCGAGGAATTGGCGCATGTCGATGCGCGCCGCCGCTTCGCCGGAGTCGCCGCGCGCGAAGGCGAGGTATGCCTCGAGCATGCGCTGCATTTCCTCGACATCGTCGTGCATCTCGGCCGCCTCCGGATCGTCGCCGATCAGGGCGAGCGAAAGCTTGAAGCGGGTGAGGATCGTCCGCAGATCATGGCTCACGCCAGTGAGCATCGCGGTGCGCTGCTCGATGGCGCGCTCGATCCGGCGTTTCATTTCGATGAAGGCATAGCCGGCGCGCCGCACTTCGCGGGCGCCGCGCGGCTTGAACTCGGCCTCGCGCCCCATGCCGAACGCCTCCGCCGCCGTGACGAGCCGCAGAATCGGCCTGATCTGATTGCGCAGGAAGGCCAGCGCGACGACGATCAGCACGCAGGATGTGCCGAGCATCCAGAGCAGAAAAATATACGAGTTCGAGGCATAGGCGGCGCTGCGATAGGCGACGACCCGCAGAATTGAATTGTCGAGCAGGATCCTGATCTCGATGAGGTTAGAACGGCCGACCGTATCGAGCCAGAACGGCCGGCCGATCTGCCGCCGGATCTCATTCGAAAGCGCCACATCGACGATCGAGAAGAACGGCTTCGGCAAGGGCGGCGGCAGCGGCCCTTTGGGCATGAATTCGATGTCGATATTCATCCGCTCCTGGGCGATCCGCGTCAGCGTCTCGTCGTTCTTGTCCTGCGGATAGGAATTATGGATGTCGATGACCGCGGCGATATCCTGCACCAGGGCCGTCGAGAGCTGGTGGGTGACGAGCTGCCAATGGCGTTCCATGAAGACATAGGTGACGACCACCTGCAAGATGATCATCGGCAGGATCACGATCAGCAGCGAGCGGGCATAAAGCCCCTTCGGCATCATCGCCGCGATCTTGCGGGCGAAGCTGCGCCAGAGCGCGCGCGGCTTGGCGAAATATCCGGGAAGTGACAGGCTCGCGAGAGGGTGGGTCATCAGCGGTCGATGATAAGCCGGTAGCCTGCGCCGCGCACGGTTTGCAGATGCAACGGATTGGCGGGATCGCGCTCGATCTTGTGACGGAGCCGGTTGACCTGCACGTCGATGGTGCGCTCGTTGCCGGCGACCCCGGGCCCGGCGAGGGCCTCGCGCGTCACCGTCTCGCCGGCATGTTCGGCGAGCGTGCGCAGCATGTCGCGCTCGCGCTCGGTCAGCCGGATGAGCTCCTCGCCGCGGCGGAGTTCGCTCCGGTGCAGGTCGAAGCTGAACCCGCCGAACTTAACATGCGTCACCTGCGCCGGGGCGGCATGCGGCTGCGCGCGGCGCAGGATCGAGGCGATCCGCAACGACAGTTCGCGCGGCTCGAAGGGCTTGCCAAGAAAATCGTCGACGCCGCTTTCAAAGCCGGTGATCCGGTCCTCCATCTCGGCGCGCGCCGTCAACATGAGGATCGGCACGTGCGAGGCATCGGAGTCCTCGGCGCGCAGTTTCGCGGCGAAATCGAAGCCGTTCTCGCCCGGCATCATCACGTCAAGAACGATGAGATCGAAAGCGAAATTCTTGAGGCAGGCCATCGCCTCCTCGGCATTGCCGGCGAGCGTGACGCGATAGCCGCGGTCGGTGAGATAGCGTTGCAGCAGAATGCGAATGCGGCGATCGTCATCGACGATGAGCAGATGTGCCGCGTCATCCGCCGGGGTCGGCGGGGCGGCTTCTGTGACGGCCTCCTTCACGCCTCGCGCCCCAGCGGCCTGAACCGCGCGCCGGATGAGACGAGGGTTGCAACCTTGTCCCTCTCGGCGGGATCGATCATCGCAAGCAGGAATGCGATGGCATCGGCGCGGGCGCCCTTTTGCAATTGTCCGAAGACGCGGCGAAATCGTTGCGACTGCAATTTTGCGATGCTCAGCGCCAGCGCGATGCCGGTCTTGGTCGGATAGAGCTGGCGCTGCCTGCGGTCGATCGCGCCGGCGCGCACCTCGACGTAGCCTTTGTCGCGCAATTCCTTGAGCACGCGATTGAGACTCTGTTTGGTGATCTTCAGGATATCGAGCAGTTCGGCGATGGTGAGGCCGGGACGCCGGCTGACGAAATGCAAGACCCTGTGATGGGCGCGGCCGAAGCCATAATTTTCGAGGAGGCGGTCGGCGTCGCCGACGAAATCGCGATAGGCGAAGAAGAGGAGTTCGATGAGATCGAACATCGGTTCCGGTTCTGCCGTCTCCGGCGCGCCAACCCGAAGCGCAGCCGTATGCGCCGGTTCCGAGACTTTTCTTCGTGACGCAGAATCCATGGGTCGCCTTTTGCGCGTCAGCTGGCGCCGCGCGAGCGCGTTTCGCATATTACCCCCGAAGCACGACGAATGCACAAACTCCGTTCGCGGCGCGGCAGGCAGTTAAGTCAGTGATATTGACATATTTCAGCAAGATTGCTACGCGTCAAGTTGTCTGCGGATCGGCGATTGACCGCTGCGCTTCGATGCCCGCCGCACGCATTGCCAAGCACGATCGCCGCGAGACACGGACCTTATTGAGAGGAGTGCGGCGCGATGTCCGTCTTGCCCTTCGACCAGCGTGACGGTTACATTTGGATGGACGGCAAGCTCGTCGAATGGCGCGACGCCAAGCTGCACGTGCTCTCGCATGGGCTGCATTACGCATCCTGCGTGTTCGAGGGCGAGCGCGCCTACGGCGGGCGGATTTTCAAATCCACCGAACATTCCGAACGCTTCAAGCGCTCGGCCAACATGCTCGATTTCGAAATTCCCTATTCGGTCGCCGAGATCGACGCGGCCAAGCAGCTCGTCGTCGACAAGAACAACTTCACGGATTGCTACGTGCGCCCGGTCGCTTGGCGGGGCAGCGAGATGATGGCCGTGGCGGCGCAAAACTCGACGATTCGTACCGCGATTGCGGTGTGGCCCTGGCCGAGCATGTTCAACGTCGTCGAGAAGATGAAGGGCATCCGCCTTGACATCGCCGAATATCGCCGCCCCGACCCGCAGACCGCGCCGAGCCTGGCCAAGGCGGCCGGCCTCTACATGATCTGCACGATCTCGAAGCACCGGGCCGAGCGGCGCGGCTATGCCGATGCGATGATGCTCGATTGGCAGGGCCGGGTCGCCGAATGCACGGGCGCCAATATCTTCTTCGCCGCCGACGGCGTCCTTCACACGCCGACCGCCGATTGCTTCCTCGACGGGATCACGCGGCGCACCGTCATCGATCTCGCGCGCCGCCGCGGCATCGATGTCGTCGAACGGCGCATCATGCCGGAGGAGCTCGAAAAATTCGAGGAATGTTTCATCACCGGCACGGGCGCGGAAGTCACGCCAGTCTCCGAAATCGGACCTTACAGATTCACCCCGGGCAGCCTGTCGCGAACCTTCGTCGAGGATTACTCGGCCGAAGTCCGGCCGAAGCAGAAGGCGGCGTGAGCGCGCCGCGCCTCATTCGGCTCGCTACCGCAGCCGCGCCCAAACGCCCACTCAACCCGCTCGAAGCCCCCTAAGCAACCGCCGCGATACATTCGTCGGCGCGCAATTCTGACGATACCCCCTTGATCCGTCTCATCGCGTATTATAAGATGCATTTGAAATGCCTCTTATTGGGGAACGTCATGATCCAGGACGTGGTGTGGGACGTCTCGATCGTGCTCATGGGGTCGCGTGCCGCAGTATTTGTCGGCGTTGCGGCCGGCGCCCAAGTTCCGCTCGCCAATTATGGCCCGGCCATCGCCCGGGCCTATCGCCTGCGCGTCTGGCTGTTCGCGCTCGCCATGATCGTTCTGGTCGGCGCCAATTATCGGACGCTCGGCGAAATGCCCTATGTGTCGAACCTGACTGAGCCGTCGGCCGTGGCGGTGAAGCGCGTCGATGCGACCGGCGAACAATGGGCGTGGACCGTCACCCCAAACACATTCCATGTCGGCCAGACGGTCGAATTCTACGTCACCAGCAAGGACGTCAATCACGGCTTCGGCCTTTACGATCCGGAAATGCATATCGTCGCCCAGACGCAAGCCATGCCGGGCTTTACCAACGTCCTGCGTTACACCTTCACCGAGCCCGGAACCTATCAGGTCTTATGCCTCGAATATTGCGGGCTCGCGCATCACGAAATGAAGACGGAGATCAACGTCGCTGCGCGCTGAGCGCCGCGGCTGGGGAGGACGCCATGACTATAGAGGCCGTCGAGAGCCGGAGCGGGATCGACGCCGGTACGGTACGGCAGTGCGCGCCTATCTCGCCTATCGGGGATCGTTCTGTTGCTGATGATGTTGCTCGGGTTGATCATGCGCCTGGCGCAAGCGGAATGGATCGACATTGAGCCGAATTTCTTCTACGTGAGCATGACCATGCACGGCGCCGGGATGGTCGGCATCGCGGGTCTCAGCGGCGCCGCCGCCATGTGGTATTTCGTGCGTCGCCATGTGCCGGTAAGCACCGGTGTCTTCCTCGCCAACCTGGTGTTCTTCCTGATCGGCGCCGTGTTGATCCTCGGCTCCGGATTCATCGGCGGCTTCGCCGGTGCCTGGATCTTCCTGTATCCGCTGCCGGCGCATTCCGGCGCGCTCTGGTCGGTGAATGCCGCAGCAGCCTACATGGCCGGCCTGCTGGTCATCGGCGTCGGCTTCCTGCTGCTTCACCTCGACATCATCCGCGGCATCGTGTCGGTCTATGGCGGGCTCGGCGCTGGGCTCGGCGTCAAGCAAGCCTTTGGCCTCGCGCCCGAAAAGGACGGGCCGCCGCCGGCGGTCACGGCCTCGACCATGGCGTCGATCGCCAACATCGCGGGCATCGTTATCGGCGCCGTCGTGCTGGTCCTGTCGCTCGTCAATCTCTACGTGCCGAGCTTCACCTTCAACGCGCTGGTCGCGAAGAATTTGATCTATTACTTCGGCCACACCTTCATCAACGTGACGATCTACATGGCGGTGATCGCGGTCTATGAGATCTTGCCGGTCTACACGCATCGGCCATGGAAGACGAACCGGGCGTTCTATTTCGGCTGGTGCTTTCGACGGTGCTGGTGCTCACCGTCTACACCCATCATTTGTTCATGGACTTCGCTATGCCCACCTGGGCGCTGGTCGCCGGTCAGATCATTTCATGGCCGAACGGCTTGCCGGTGCTGCTGGTCACCACCTTCGGAGCCCTGACCAACGTCTATCGGTCCGGCCTCAAATGGAACGTGGCGGCAGCGCTCGTGTTCGTCGGCGTGGCCGGCTGGGCGATCGGCGTCATTCCGGCCATCGCTGACGGCACCATCGCGGTCAATAGCGTCATGCACAACACGCAGTGGGTGCCTGGCCATTTCCATACCTATCTGCTGCTCGGAACGGTGGCGATGGTGCTCGGATTTATGACTTATCTCACCAAGCCGCAGCCACGTTACGGCGTGGGCTGGCTGGGGTTCTGGCTCTATCTGATCGGCGGCTCCATCTTCGTTCTCGCCTTTCTCGCGGCCGGCAGCGCCAGCGTCCCGCGCCGCTACGCGGTACACATGCCGGCATGGCTTCCCTATGATCGCGTTGGCGCGATCGGCGCCGGCCTCGTGGTCACCGGCGCGCTGATCCTCATTCTGCGCTTCCTCCTCACGCTGCGGTCGCCCCTGCCCGACGAGGGCACTACGTCATGACTCGCGGCTTCGCTCCGCTGCTCAGCATCGTGCTGTTGGCGGGACTGGGAGCGCTTGCCTGGGGTACGGAAGGATTTCGTGTCATAACCAGCGAAGGCGCGCGGCAGCTCTCCATCGCGCGCCACCCGCTTCCCGTCCCGGACGTGCGGCTCGTCGATCAGGATGGTCATCCATTCTCGCTGGCCGATTATCGCGGCCGACGCTGCTCGTCGACTTCATCTACACGCGCTGCCCGAAGCTCTGCGGCGTGCTCGGCGATGATTTCCGGCATATGCTGGCGCTGGCATCGGACGCGCAACCTGACCGGAAAATCGCGCTCCTCAGCATCAGTTTCGATCCCCGCGACGACCGCGAAGCGTTGCAGCTCTATGGCGAACGCTATGGCGCTACGGCGCCGGGCTGGCGCATTGCTGCAACGGCCGACGAGCGCGGCCTCGCCGCGCTGCTGCGCACATTTGGTGTCGTTGTAATCCCCGACGGCATGGGCGGCTTCGTGCATGACGGAACCGTCTATCTTGTCGATTGGCGGGGACATCTCGCCCGCATCCTCGATCCCGACGCGCAACAGCTCGCCGCGGCGGCACTTCCATGAAACGGGCGCGCCTGCTTGCCGCCATGGCCTTGTGGGCGGCGCTGTGGCCGCTGCGCACCCTGCTCGAAAGCGACATGGCGCTCCATATGACGGTGCAACTGCCGCTGCTGATCGGCGTCGGCTTCACGCTGGCGACCTCCCTGCGCCCGCATGAGCCACGCTGGCTTGCCGACGCCGATTGGCTCGGCATTCCCGGCCTGCTGCTGGTGATCTTCGCCACGTCGTTCTGGATGTTGCCGCGCATGCTCGACCTGGCGCTGGCCGATCCTTGGATCGACCTCGCCAAGTTCGTGAGCCTGCCGCTGCTCGCCGGGCTGCCGTTGGGCCTCAGTTGGCGCCGCATGCCGGGGCTCGGCCGCGCATTTATATGGGCCAATTTTATCCCGAAGCTCGGCGCCATCGGCGGCCTCTATCTCGCCGCGCCGACGCGTCTGTGCGCCTATTATCGGCTGGACCAGCAGGCGGCCGCGGGCTCGGCTCTTATCGCGGTCGCCGCCGCGCTCGGGATTTCCTGGTTTCTCGTCGTCTTTGTGGGCTCGCCGCCATTTTGGTCGAAGAGCGACGATGGCTGTGGTCGCCTTCGCCCGCCTACATCGCGCGCATGTCGTCCTGCTGGCGCTGAGCCTCATCGCGATCTTCGGCGCCGTCGCCGGCAGTCACGGATGGCCGCCTATGTGAGGCATGAAATGATTGAGGCCGATCCATGACTGGCGACTTTTCTTCAGCCGCGGAGCGCCGCGCGGCGCTCACCGCGCAAATCCAAGCCGCGACCGGTATCGACGATGCGATGATCGAGCGCCTCGTCCAGGTTTTCTACGCGCGGGTGCGGCAAGATCCGCTGATCGGCCCGGTCTTCGCGGCGCGGATCACAGATTGGGGACCGCATCTCGCACCGATGTGTGCCTTCTGGTCATCGGTGGCGTTGATGAGCGGGCGCTATCATGGCCAGCCCATGCAGGCGCATCTGCCGCTGCCCATCGACGCACGGCATTTCGACCGCTGGCTCGCGCTGTTCGAAATGACCGCGCGAGAGCAATGCGCGCCCCATACGGCCGAGCATTTCGTCAAGCTCGCCCGGGCGTCGGAGAAAGCCTGGAACTGGGCCTCGCCGGGGCTAACGGAGTGATGCTGAGCAAGGGCGAGCGCTTCATCTCGCGTTAGATCGTCGCCGCGTGCAACAACCTCGCCGATATAGCCGAAAGCGCTAGCGTCGTGGTGGAATTGTGATATTCGAGTCCAAGCTACCCGCCGTCAGCGGCAACGGCTCGTGAGTGGAAATTCAACTGAGACACTACCGGGCATTTAGTGCCCGCACTGCTGGCGATATGGTAGGATGGTGGTATAATTTCAATATGAAAACGAAGGACTTCAAGACTCTAATGGAGCGCGTTGAAACTTGGCCGGAAGCGGCACAAGATGAGCTCATCGAGATTGCGCGAGAGATTGAAGCCGAGCTTAAGAGCGGCGTTTATCACGCAACACCCGAAGAACTTGCCGGCATTGATCGCGGCCTACGTGCAGCGACTGAGCGTCGATTCGCTACGGACGGGGAAGTTGAAGAGGCCTTTGCTAAATTTCGCCGCGTATGAAAGTCGTCTTCACCGAGCCCGCGCTCGATGACCTTGATGAAATCCGCCGATATCTCCAATCCCACTATCCAAGCATAGTCACGTCGGTCGAGAAGCGCCTACGAATTGTAGTTGCGCGCGTCAGCCAGTGGCCAGAGAGCGCGCCCAGCATTGTTGAACGCCCCGGCGTTCGAGTCGCGCTCCTCGTCCGGTATCCGTATAAAATCTTTTATCGGATCACGGACGAAGTGGTTGAGATATTGCACATCCATCACACTCCCGGCTAACGCCATAACCTGTAAATGCGATGAGAGCCTATGGCGAGGAAGTAGCCCAACAACGGCGGGGCCCGCCGGAGAGGCATTGTCGTCTAGGCCCCTTCGTTGCCGCCGCGTGCCAAAACATAGCGTGATGCCTGCTCCATCTGGTATTCAAGCGGCGAAGGAGCTGTCGAATGGCCTTGCGCACACGCCTGACGGACCGGTTCAAGATTGAGCATCCCATATTTTCGGCTCCGATGGGCTTCATCGCCGGCGGCAGGCTCGCGGCGGCAACGTCGCAGGCCGGCGGCCTCGGTCTCATCGGCGGCGGCTATGGTGACGCTGAATGGCTGACGCGCGAGTTCGGCGAGGTGGGCAACGCGCGCGTCGGATGCGGTTTCATCACTTGGTCGCTTGCCCGCAGGCCTGAATTGCTCGATCTCGCGCTGGCGCGCGCGCCAGCCGCCCTGATGTTGTCCTTCGGGGCGCTCGCACCATTCGCCCAGACCATCAAGCGCGCCGGCGTTCCATTGATCTGCCAAGCGCAGACGCTGGCGCATGCGCGCGAGGCTGTCGCGGCCGGCGCCGACGTGATCGTCGCGCAAGGCGGCGAAGCGGGCGGCCATGGGGGCACCCGGGCGACGCTCACGTTGACCCCGGAAATCGTCGATTATCTCGCCGGCGCGGCGCCCGACACGCTGCTCCTTGCCGCAGGCGGGATCGCCGACGGACGTGGCCTGGCTGCGGCCTTGATGCTCGGCGCCGATGGCGTGCTGATCGGCTCGCGCCTCATGGCGAGCGCCGAGGCACTGACGCCGCCGGGCTTCCTTGACGCTATCTTGGCGGCCGATGGCGACGCGACAGTCAAGACCAAAGTAATCGACGTGGTGCGCAGTTACGATTGGCCATCTGGCATTAGTGGTCGCGCGCTCAACACGCGCTTCGTCGCCGAGTGGCAGGGGCGCGAGAATGCGCTGGCGGAGCCCGCGACCAGAGCGGCTGAGGCCGAACGTTACTGGCGTGCCTTCCGCGCCGGCGAGGCCGAGGGAACCGGCGTGTTCATGGGCGAGGCAGTCGGGCTGATCCATGACGCGCCGCCGGCCGCCCGCGTCATCGCGCGGATCGTCGGGGATGCCGAGCACCTGCTTTCGAATGCCGGCGGCTTCGTCGCGGCGCCGATCTGAGAGGCCGGTTGAAGCCGGAAATGCTCCGATCTTTGTCCTTGGACGAGCCGTAGCCTGCGCCCCGGCGCCCAAAACGCCTTGAATTCTCGCAACATGGGCGCTCATCCATTGAGATAGTGCCGGAATTTCATTTCCGGTTTAGAAAGTATCGGCAGTTCGCCCTTATGCCGCCCAGAGTGGGACGACATCAAATTGGTCACCTTGCGTCTTCGTTTTGCGCATGATCTCTTCGAAAGCCGGCAACTTTCGGGATGATGCGCGCCGTGTTGCACGATCTGGCGTGGAGTACGGATGCGTAGGACCCGTGAAATCTCGTGTAAGTTCAACCTGGAGCCGCAGGATTGCGATTGGCTGATCGCAACCCTTGGCCGATATGGCGCCGAACCATTGGGAGAGACGAAAGACTTCGCGCTCTATCTCGACGCGCCGGATGCGGCGATCGGCAATCACGGCCTTGCTCTCGGGATCCACCGCGCCGGTGAGATCACCTCCGATGACGTGAAAACGGCCGTCGATAAGGCGGCGCGCGGCTTGCCGGCGCCGAACGGCTGGATGCGGCTTGTCGAGCCGTTGTCTGCGGCGACGCCGGTCGGGGCGCGCCGTTGGCTTCAATCCCTTCTGCGGCGCCAGGACGCCCAGCAGAGCCTCCGCGTCCTCTTCCAGATCGAAACGCAAGGCAGTCGGTGGCGCGTGACCGCGGGCGGTGCCAATGCCGAGATCAGTCTCGACCGCGCGCGCATTGCGGCGAACCGCAAGCAAGCCTCGTTCGCGATCGTCACGTTCGGCTGCAAAGCCAGCCCGGCGGCGGATTTCTTTCGCTTCCTGACGGAGATTTGCGGCCCGACCAAACTGCGGATGAGCGCAGAAGGGATTGCGCTGCGCGGCTATCGGTTCTGCGGCAATCTTCGCGATTCGCATGTCAGCGCCTTTCCGCCAAAACTCGCCACGAATATGGATGCCGCGACGGCGTTTCGGACCATCGCGCGCGCGTGTTTCGACCAGTTCCTGCTCAATGAGGCCGCCATTCGCCTGACGCGCGAACGCGAAGCGGTGCACCAATGCCGCGTCGCGCTGCGCCGGCTCTCCACCGGTCTGCGGCTGTTTTCATCACTTGTCTCAGGTCCCGGACGGGACGAGTTGCGGCCCGAGCTTAAGCAGCTTGCGGCCCATCTGCAAAAGGCGCGCGACCTGGACGTATTGACTGCTGAGGTGATCG
>DATFNQ010000128.1:0-9138 GCA_035266305.1 Methylovirgula sp. | reverse complement strand
GGTCATGCTCCTGGTGGTCATCGCCATTCCCTCCTTCCGGCTGCTCGATCACCAGCTCATCATCCCGGCGGCCGACATGACCGTGAAGGTCACCGGTCACCAATGGTATTGGAGCTATGAATATCCGCCGGATCAAGGCGGCGGGTTCAGCTTCGATTCCTACATCAAGGACGACAAGGACCTGAAACCCGGCGAGCTTCGCCAGCTTGCGGTCGACAACGAGGCGGTGGTGCCGATCGGGAAGACCGTGCTCGTGCAGGTGACGGCTTCGGACGTCATTCACTCCTTCGTCGTTCAATCCTTCGGCATCCGCATCGATGCCGTTCCGGGCCGCCTCAACCAGACTTGGTTCAAAGCGGAGCGTGAAGGGCTCTATTACGGCGAATGTTCGAAGCTCTGCGGCGAGGACCATGCCTATATGCCGATCGCCGTCCGCGTGGTGAGCCAGGACGAATATACGACCTGGCTCGCGCAAGCGAAAAAGAAGTTCGCTTCGACGGCCGTGCCGGTCCACTATGCCGAGAACGCGGCGAGAGATTAAAGAGATTAATACGTCACGCCAAGAGTTCGAGACGCCAAGGATATTCGGGGAAGCAAACATGGACACGACCGCCACCGCCCATGAGGACGCCCATGCTCATCCGACGGGATGGCGCCGCTTTATGTATTCCACCAATCACAAGGACATCGGCACGCTCTATCTCTGCTTCGCGGTCTGCGCCGGGCTCTTCGGCAGCGCTCTGTCGATCGCCATGCGGGCGGAGCTTCAAGAGCCCGGTCTTCATGTCTTCCCCTTCCTCGCGCAGATTCTCAATGGAGCCCCGCCGGAACTCGCCGCCGACTACGCGAAGAACCTCTACAACGTGTTCATCACCGCGCACGGCCTCATCATGATCTTTTTCATGGTCATGCCGGCGCTGATCGGCGGCTTCGGCAATTGGTTCGTTCCGCTCATGATCGGCTCTCCCGACATGGCCTTCCCGCGGATGAACAATATTTCCTTCTGGCTGTTGCCGGCCTCCTTCACGCTGCTCTTCACTTCGTTCTTCATGGACGGCGCGCCGGGCATGAAGGGCTTTGGCGGCGGCTGGGTTCTCTATCCGCCCTTGTCGGTGATCGGCCATCCCGGTCCCGCGATGGACTTCGTCATTCTCTCGATCCATCTCGCCGGCGCCTCTTCGATCCTCGGCGCGATCAATTTCATCACCACGATCTTCAACATGCGGGCGCCTGGCATGACGCTGCATAGGATGCCGCTGTTCGTCTGGTCGATCCTGGTCACCGCCTTCCTTCTCGTGCTGTCGCTGCCGGTGCTCGCCGGCGCCATCACCATGCTGCTCACCGACCGCAATTTCGGCACGGCCTTTTTCAATCCCAACCTCGGCGGCGATCCGATCCTCTTCCAGCACCTGTTCTGGTTCTTCGGCCACCCCGAGGTCTACATCCTGATCCTGCCGGGCTTCGGCATCGTCAGCCAAGTCATTTCAACCTTCTCGCGCAAGCCCGTGTTCGGCTATCTAGGCATGGCCTATGCCATGGTGGCGATCGGGGTCGTCGGCTTCTGCGTCTGGGCCCACCACATGTACACGGTCGGCTTGTCGCTCGATACGCAACGCTATTTCGTCTTCGCGACCATGGTGATTGCGGTGCCGACCGGAATCAAAGTGTTCTCTTGGATCGCCACGATGTGGGGCGGCTCGATTTCGTTCAGGCCGCCAATGCTATGGGCGACGGGATTCATATTTCTGTTCACCATCGGCGGCGTGACCGGCGTCGTGCTCGCCAATGCCGGCATCGACCGCGCCTTGCATGAAACTTATTATGTCGTCGCGCATTTCCACTACGTCTTATCGCTTGGCGCGGTTTTCGCGATCTTCGCGGGCTTCTATTACTGGTTCCCGAAAATGACCGGGTACATGTATAACGAAACCTTGGCCAAGCTGCATTTCTGGTTGATGTTCGTCGGCGTCAACGTCACCTTCTTTCCGCAGCATTTCCTTGGCCTTGCGGGGATGCCGCGCCGCTATGTCGACTATCCCGACGCCTATACGCTGTGGAACGCTGTCTCTTCTTACGGAGCCTATGTGTCCGGCATCGGCGTCCTCGTGTTCCTCTATGTGATCGTCGATGCCTTCGCGAAGAAGCGCGTGGCCGGTAACAATCCCTGGGGTCCCGGGGCGACGACGCTCGAATGGACCGTGACTTCGCCTCCGCCGTTCCATTCCTACGAAACCTTGCCCCGCATCGTGGGGTCCGAACATTGAAGCTGTGAGATCCCGCGCGGCTTCTGTTGGAAATGCTTGGGCCGGGGTCAGCATGTCGATGCGATCGACGCGACCGAGAGATTGGGACTATTGCGTTTTGTACCCGCGGCGCGGTCTTCGAGACGCATGGATCGGAGTTCCGGGACGGCGGGTGACACCTGTGCGTCTGTTTGAGAGTTCGGTGCAAGCCTCGCTATGACATTCGTCGAGCAAAGCGGCAGTTTGCCTGGGATTGCGGCGATTTCGGCCGCCAGTCCGCGCGATTACATCGCGCTCCTGAAACCGCGGGTGATGTCGCTCGTCATATTCACGGCGTTCACCGGGCTTTTGCTCGCTCCGCAGCATGTCAATGCGGTCATTGGCTTTGCTTCGCTGCTGGCCATCGCGGTGGGCGCCGGCGCCTCTGGTGCCCTCAATATGTGGTATGACGCCGATATTGATGCGGTCATGCGGCGGACTTGCCGGCGCCCGATCCCGGCCGGCAAGGTGGCGGGGCGGGAGGCTCTGGCATTCGGCTTGACCTTGGCGATCTTTGCGGTCCTCACGCTGGGCCTGGTCGCCAATCTGCTCGCCGCCGCGCTTCTGGCTTTCACCATCTTCTTTTACGTCGTGATTTACACGATGTGGCTCAAGCGCTCGACGCCGCAAAACATCGTCATTGGCGGCGCCGCCGGGGCACTGCCCCCCATCGTCGGCTATGCGGCGGCGACCGGCGAGGTGAGCCTCGCCGCGCTCGTGCTTTTCGCCATCATCTTCGTGTGGACGCCGCCGCATTTTTGGGCCTTGGCGCTGGTGCGCTCCGCCGAATATGGCCGCGCCGGCGTGCCGATGATGCCGAACGTCAAAGGTGCCGACCGCACCCGGCTCGAGATCCTGATTTACAGTCTCGTTCTGGCGCTGCTCGGCGGCCTGCCTTTCGTCCTCGGCTTCGCGTCTCTCGTCTACGGCTGTCTCAGCGCCGTTCTCGGCACCATCTTCATCGGCTTGGCGCTGCGGGTCTATCGCGTCCGCGACGGCGACAGCGCCAATAAATGCGCCATGCGCTTGTTCGGCTTTTCGATCCTCTATCTCTTCCTGTTGTTCGCCGAACTCTTGAGCGAGCGCGTGCTCGCGCTGGCGACCGGATTCTTGAGGTGAGATGCATGGACGCCGACCGCGATAGCAAAGGTGTCGTCCTCACGCCGGAACAGATCAAAAGCCGGCGGCAGCGGAATATCGCGATCGGGCTCGCGGTCGGTTTTCTGGTCCTGCTCTTCTATGCCGTGACGATCGTCAAGGTTGGTCCGGGCGTCCTCAATCGACCCTTGTGACGGCGCGAAATGGCCGCTTCCCAAAATCCTGCCAACATCCATTCGGGGCGCGATCGTCGCCGCACATGGGTGGCCGGCAGCGTGGTTCTGGTCACGGCCTCAATGCTCGGCCTGTCGTTCGCGGCGGTGCCGCTCTACCGAATTTTCTGCGCCAGAACCGGTTTCGCCGGCACGACGCAGCTCGCGAAAGTGGCGCCCATGGTCAAAGGCAAGCGCACGCTGATCGTCCGCTTCGATACCAATGTCGCGCCCGGTCTTGCTTGGCGCTTCGTGCCGGAGACGCCGCAGGTCAAATTGCTGACCGGCCAAACGGCCACCGTGTTCTTCAAGGTCACCAACCTGTCGGAGAACGAGACGGCGGCGCAGGCCGTCTACAACGTGGCACCGGGACAGACCGGCGGCTATTTCGACAAGATCGCCTGTTTCTGCTTCAAGGAGCAGCATCTCGGACCGCATGAGAGCATGGAAATGCCGGTGGTCTTCTTCCTCGATCCGGCGCTCGAGCATGATGAGACCATGAACGGGATCGAGGAAGTCACGCTTTCCTATACCTTTTATCCCGCGCCGACCGGCGCGCCGGTCGCCGCGGCTGGCGAGAGCGGGAGCGGGTCGCGACTTTGAAGGACGATCCGCCGCCTTGACCCAAGGCGGCAAACGGGGCAAACGGCGAGGGGCGGACTGGCGCGCCGCTCCCGAAACGGCCGGAACTTAGGAGAGGGGACAGACTGATGGCGGACGCCCACGCAAAACCAAACCACGAGTATCATCTCGTCGATCCGAGCCCTTGGCCGATCCTCGGGGCGTTGGGCGCCTTCATGATGGCGCTTGGCGGCATCATGTGGATGAGGGCCATCGTCCTCTTCAACGTGAAGCCAGGGAGCTACATTTTCGGCGCTGGCGTCATCCTGGTTCTCTTCGTCCTGGCCTCGTGGTGGATCGACGTCATCAAGGAAGCTGAATACCAAGGCCATCATACGCGGGTCGTGGCGATCGGCCTTCGCTACGGCATGATCCTCTTCATCACCTCCGAGGTCATGTTCTTCGTCGCCTGGTTCTGGGCGTTTTTCGATGCCAGTCTGTTTTCGGGCGAGAAGATTCAATATGCACGCGTCGCATTCACCGGCGGCCATTGGCCGCCGAAGGGCATAGAAGTGCTCGACCCGTGGCACTTCCCGCTGCTCAACACAATCATCCTGCTGACCTCAGGCACGACGGTGACCTGGGCGCATCATGCTTTGCTCAACAACGATCGCGCCAACCTGAAGAACGGCCTCATTCTCACCATCCTGCTCGGCATCTCCTTCACTTCGATCCAGGCCTACGAATACGTGCATGCGCCTTTCGCCTTCAAAGGTTCGATCTATGGTTCGACCTTTTTCATGGCCACGGGCTTCCACGGCTTCCACGTCATGATCGGAACGATCTTCCTGACCGTCTGTCTGATCCGCGCTTTCGCCGGGCAGTTTACCCCGCAACGCCATCTCGGGTTCGAGTTCGCCGCCTGGTATTGGCATTTCGTCGACGTGGTCTGGCTGTTCCTCTTCTCGTGTATCTATGTTTGGGGCTCATGGGGTGCTCCTATGGAGCACTGAGGCATTTGTCGACGCGCGCGTTCGGAGATCATTCCGAACGCGCTTCAATCGTAAGGGCGGCCATCTTTGGTCTCGGCCGCGCAATGGACCCGCGATGAGCGGCAATGAAAAAGATCGGCTGTCATCGGTGGTCTTGACCGGCCTCGCCGGACATTGTCCGCGCTGTCACCGCGGCACGATGTTCTCCGGCTTTCTCGATATCGCTCCGGCCTGCAGGTCATGCGGACTGAAATTCGGCTTTGCCGACGCGGGCGACGGTCCTGCGGTCTTCGTGATGTTGTTCGGCGGATTTCTGGTGGTCGGCGCGGCGCTCTGGATCGAGGTCCGCTATGAGCCGCCGTTCTGGGTCTATCTCGTCGTATTTCTTCCCCTCATAGCCATTGTTTGCGTCGGAATGCTGCGGCCGCTGAAGGGCGTGCTGATCGCCTTGCAATATCGCAACAAGGCCGAGCAGGGCCGGCTCGAAGGCTGAACAGCGCATGGCCTATATTGCTCAATCCGAGCGCAAGAGCCTCCTCGCGCCCGTCCTGTTCATGCTTGTGGTCGGCACAATTCTGATCTCGCTGGGCGTCTGGCAATTGCATCGGCTCGCATGGAAGGAGACGCTGATCGCCGAGATTGCGACGCGCAGCAAGGCGCCGCCGCAGCCGCCGCCCGGTCCGTCGGAATGGAACAGACTAGCGCCGGCCGATTATGCCTATCGGCATGTCGAATTCGCCGGCCGCTACGAGAACGATAAAGAGGCGCTCGTCTTCTATGGCGCAGGCCCGCACGATCTCGGCCCTGGCTATCTGATATTGACCCCGCTGCGCCTCGACTCCGGCGCCATCGTCATCGTCAACCGCGGCTTCGTGCCGGTCGAGCTTGCCGCGAAATCGGCGCGCGCCGCAGGCGAGATCGAAGGAGAGGCGCATGTCACTGGGCTCATGCGGCCGCCGCAGCCGCGCAACCTCTTCACGCCCGCCGACGAGCCCGACAAAGGAATCTATTTCACCCGCGATCCGGCGGCGATCGCCGCTCATTTCGGCCTCACGCAAACGGCGCCTTTCGTCGTCGATGCCGATGACACGCCGGTGCCGGGCGGCTGGCCGAAAGGCGGCATGACGGAGATCGATATCCCGAACAATCATCTGGACTATGCGCTCACCTGGTTCGGTCTGGCGGTCGGCCTCTTCGCGGTTTTCGTCGGCTATCTTCGCGCGCGCTGGCATGGAGAGTAGCCGCTGCGTCCATGCTTGCGCTGAAGCAAAGGCTTCAGGTGTTTGACGTGACGCCGTAAAGCGGGATCGGCTGGAAGTGCGGCAGATCCTGCCATTTTTGCCGTTTTGTGCTAAACGAGCGCACGGATTCGGGTCAAAATCTCAGGTTCAAAGGTGGAATATATTTCGACACGCGGCGAAGCGCCTTCGCTCTCCTTCACCGATGCCCTGATCGCCGGTCTTGCCCAGGATGGCGGCCTCTATCTTCCCGAAGCCTATCCGCAGCTTTCGCGCTCCGAGATCGCCGGCTTTGCCGGGCGGCCTTATGCGGCGGTGGCCGAAGCCGTCATAACGCCTTTCGTCGACGGCACGCTCGAGGCGCTTCACGCCGCGATCGAGGCGGCCTACGCGGGCTTCGCCCATCCGGCGGTGACGCCGCTGACCCAGCTCGGCGACAATCTCTTCCTCCTCGAACTCTTCCATGGGCCGACGCTCGCCTTCAAAGACCTCGCCATGCAGCTCTTGAGCCGGATGATGCGGCAGGTCCTCGCTCAGAGAGGCAAGCGGGCCACCATCGTTGCGGCGACCTCGGGCGATACCGGCGCCGCGGCCATCGCGGCCTTCCGCGATATCGATGCGGTCGATCTCTTCATCCTTTATCCGCATGGCCGCGTCTCCGACGTCCAGCGCCGCCAGATGACCACGGTTGCGGCCGACAACGTCCATGTCGTCGCGCTTGACGGAACCTTCGACGATGCCCAAGCGCTCGTGAAGGGCCTCTTCGCCAATAAAAGGCTGCGCGATGAATTTTCGCTCGCCGGCGTGAACTCGATCAATTGGGCGCGCGTGGTGGCGCAGGTGGTCTATTATTTCACCAGCGCGGTGGCGCTCGGCGCCCCGTACCGGCCGGTCTCCTTTGCGGTGCCGACCGGCAATTTCGGCGACATCCTGGCCGGGTGGATCGCCAAGAAGATGGGCCTGCCCACCGAGCGGCTGGTCATTGCCACCAATGCCAATGATATACTTGCCCGCGCGCTTGCAACCGGGCGCTACGAGATCGGCCAAGTCGAGGCCACACAATCGCCCTCAATGGACATTCAGGTATCGTCCAATTTCGAACGGCTTCTTTTCGAAGCCTATGGGCGGGATGCGGCGGCGATCCGCCGCCTCATGAGTGCATTGCAACAGGCGGGCGGCTTCGGCATCGATGCCGAGCCGCTCGCGGCGATCCGCAGCGAATTCGATGCGGTGCGGATCGGGGAGGCGGAAACAACCGAGGAGATCGCGCGCGTGTGGCGCGAGGCGCAAAAGCTCATCGATCCCCATACGGCGGTCGGCATCGGCGCGGCACGCACCGCATTGGCGGTCCGGCCGCATATTCCGATGATCGTGCTCGGTACCGCTCACCCGGCGAAATTTCCCGCCGCGATCGAACGCGCCACGGGAATCACCCCGCCGCTACCGCCGCATCTGGCCGATCTCTTCACGCGCGAGGAACGCTTCGACATCCTGGCCAACGACGAGCGGGGCCTCGCAGCCTATATGCGGCAACGCTTGCGGGCTTCCAAAAGGGCGGCGTCATGAGCGTCGAAATCACGACACTGCCGTCCGGACTGCGCATCGTCACCGACCGAATGGACAATCTCGAGACAGTGTCGCTCGGCGTCTGGGTGGCGGCCGGCTCGCGGCACGAAAGGCCGCGCGAACGCGGGCTCTCGCATCTTTTGGAGCACATGGCCTTCAAGGGCACGCGGCGGCGCTCGGCCCGCGACATCGCCGAGGAGATCGAGACGGCAGGCGGTGACCTCAACGCCGCGACGAGCGTCGAGCAGACTGCCTATTATGCGCATGTGCTTGCCGGCGACACGCGTCTGGCGCTCGACATACTCGCCGACATCCTGACCGAAAGCACGTTCGACGCGCAGGAGCTAGCACGCGAGAAGCGCGTCATCCTGCAAGAGATCGGCGCCGTGCAAGACACGCCCGACGATCTCGTCTTCGACCTCTTCAGTGCGGCGGCCTTTCCGGAACAGCCGATCGGCTTGCCGATCCTCGGCACGCCCGAACATGTCCGGGCCTTCGATCGGGGCATGATCGCCGCCTATCTCGACAGCCACTACCGCAGCGGCGCGACGACGATCGGCGCGGCCGGCGCCGTCGATCATGCCGAGATCGTCGATGCCGCCGCCGCGACCTTCGCAAACCTGCCCGACCAGTCCGCCCGGAGCATGGTCCCGGCGCGCTATCTCGGCGGCGAGAAGCGGGCGAAACGGCGGCTCGAACAGGCCCATGTGGTGATCGGTTTCGAGGGCGTCGCTTACACCGACCCGGCGCATTATGCGCTTCATATCTTCGCCAATGCGCTGGGCGGCGGCATGTCCTCGCGGCTCTTTCAAGAGGTGCGCGAGAAGCGCGGCCTCGCCTATGCGATCAACGCTTTTCATTGGGGCTATACGGATACCGGGCTCTTCGGCTTTTACGCCGCGACGGCTCAGCAGCACGTCGCGGAGCTGATGGCTGTGGCGCTCGATTGCGTGGCCGCGGCCGCGCATGACCTCGGCGAGGCCGAAGTCCAGCGCGCCAAGGCGCAAATGAAGGTCTCGATTCTGACCGCGCTCGAATCGCCGACCGCGCGCGCCGAACAGATCGCCCGACAGATCCTCGCTTTCGGGCGCGTTCTGACGTGGGAGGAAATCGTCGAAAAGATCGATTGCCTGAGCGTTGCGGCGATCCGCGCCGCGGGGGCCGCGGCGCTGCGTTCGCCGCCGACTGT
>DATFNQ010000127.1:0-8284 GCA_035266305.1 Methylovirgula sp. | reverse complement strand
CGACCGATATCGTTTCCGAGCGCGGCGATGCCGGTGTCGATCGCATCAAGGCGTTGACCAACGGAATCGGCGCGGATTCCGTTCTGGAGTGCGTGGGCACGAAAGAGGCGATGACGCAGGCTATTCTCTGTGCGCGTCCCGGCGCCATGATCGGATATGTCGGCGTGCCGCATGGCGTCGAGCTCGACGGCCAGTGGCTGTTCTTCTCGCAGACCGGCATGATGGGCGGCCCCGCCCCGGTTCGCCGGTTCCTGCCGCATCTGATCGACCTGGTGCTTGAGCGCAAGATCGAGCCCGGCAAGGTCTTCGACCTGACGCTGCCGCTCGCCGACGTCGCCGAGGGCTACCGCGCGATGGACGAGCGGCGCGCGATCAAGACCCTGCTGCGCGTCTAGTCACCGGCCTGCGAAGACCAGTAGGGCGGATGGGGCGATCCCGTCCTGCCGGCGCCTCCAGCAGGCTGCACGTCCCGAAAGGAGATGGACCGTCATGCAAAAGCGTAAACTTGGGAACAGCGGCCTCGAAGTCTCGGCCATGGGGTATGGCTGCATGGGGTTGAGTCATGCCTATGGTCCGCCCGTCGACAAGCAGGCCGGAATCGCCCTGATCCGGACGGCCGTCGAACGCGGAGTGACCTTCTTCGACACGGCGGAGGTCTACGGGCCCTTCACCAACGAGGAACTGGTCGGCGAGGCCCTGGCGCCCGTCCGCGACGGAGTGGTGATCGCGACGAAGTTCGGGTTCGATGTCGACCCGGCCACAGGCGAACGCCGTGACGGCCTCAACAGCCGTCCTGAGCATATCAGGGCGGTGGCGGAAGCCTCGCTCCGGCGCCTCAGGACCGATCGGATCGATCTCTTTTACCAGCACCGAGTCGACCCCAACGTGCCGATCGAGGACGTGGCCGGCGCGGTGCATGGCCTCATTCAAGAAGGCAAGGTCAAACACTTCGGGCTCTCGGAGGCGGGCGCCCAGACGATCCGCCGGGCGCACGCCGTGCAGCCGGTCGCCGCCCTGCAAAGCGAATACTCCCTGTTATGGCGGGGGCCCGAGGACGAGGTCCTGCCGACATGCGAAGAGCTTGGGATCGGCTTCGTGCCCTGGAGCCCGCTCGGCGCTGGCTTTCTCACCGGCGCAATGGACGAGAACACGCGATTCGACAGCACCGATTTCCGGGCGAACGTTCCCCGCTTCGCGCCTGAAGCGCTGAAGGCGAACCTCGCCCTGGTCGATCTCGTCCGCGAATGGGCGCGGCGCAAGGGCGCGACGCCGGCCCAGGTCGCGCTCGCCTGGCTCCTGGCGCAAAAGCCTTGGATCGCGCCCATCCCGGGCACCACGAAACTCAGGCGCCTGGACGAGGACCTCGGGGCGCTCTCTGTGGCGTTCACGCCCGCTGACCTGCGCGAGATCGACGAGGCCGCCTCGAAGATCGAGGTGCAAGGCGCCCGCCTGCCGCCGGCGGTGCTCGCGATGAGCGGGCGCTGACGGGCGGGCAGCCATAAGAGGAAAGCGAGCGACCGAATGACCAGGGTCCTCATCCTCGGCGCGAACGGCCAGCTTGCGCGCAACACGACGCGGGTCTTTCTCGAGAAGACCGACGTCACCCTTACGCTTTATCTGCGGCGGGCAAGCCGGCTCAGGAATCCTGACCCCGGTCGGGTGAAAATCGTCGAAGGCGATGTGCTCGATTCGGGCCCGTTGCGCGCCGCTATGCAAGGCCAGGACGTGGTCTACGCCAATCTTGCCGGCGACATGGCGCGGCAGGCCCGCGCAATCACCGACGCCATGCACGCCCTGGGCCTGAAACGGCTGATTTTTGTCAGCTCGATGGGCATCTACGGCGAAGTCCCCGGAGAGACGTATCGCAGCGCCCTGGACCCGTACCGGGACTCGGCGGCCGAAATCGAGAAATCGGACCTGGCGTACACTATCCTCCGGCCGGGTTGGTTTACCCGCGACAAGACGGTCAGCTACCGGATCACGCAGAAGGGCGAGCCCTTCAGAGGGCATGACGTTTCGCTCGACAGCTTATCCGACCTGATCACGAAACTTGCCACCGATCCGGGCCTCTATCTTCGCTGCAGCATCGGCGTGAGCAGCGCCTGAATTCAGGTTCAGGGCCCTGTGAGCCGGTCCGGAAAGACCGGGACGCAGGCGAAACCATAGGAGCAAGGACAATGCAGAAGCGCAAACTCGGAAAGAGCGGCCTCGAAGTCTCCGCGATCGGCTTCGGCTGCATGGGCCTGAACTTCGCCTATGGCCAGGTGATGGAGAAGGCCGACGCGATCGCGCTTCTGCGAAAGGCGTACGATCTCGGCGTCACCTTCTTCGATACGGCCGAGGCCTACGGTCCTTACACCAACGAGGAGATCGTCGGCGAGGCGCTTCAGCCGGTGCGCGACAAGGTCGTCATCGCGACCAAGTTCGGCTACCTCAGCGAACCGGGCAGGACCGGCCCCGATAGCCGCCCCGGGCACATCCGCGCGGTCACGGAGGCTTCGCTCACGCGGCTCGGCACGGACCACATCGATCTCCTCTATCAGCACCGGGTCGACCGCAATGTCCCGATCGAGGAGGTCGCGGGGACGGTGCGCGACCTCATCGCCGAGGGCAAGGTCCGGCATTTCGGGCTTTCAGAGGCGGGCGCAAAGACGATCCGCCGCGCCCACGCCGTTCAGCCGGTCGCGGCGCTGCAAAGCGAGTACTCGCTGTGGTGGCGCGAACCGGAAGACGAGATCCTTCCGACGCTCGAAGAGCTTGGGATCGGCTTCGTCCCCTTCAGCCCGCTCGGCAAGGGCTTCCTGACCGGCGCCATCGACGACAAGACGACGTTTGCGAAAGACGATTTCCGCAACATCGTGCCGCGCTTCTCGGAGGCGGCGCGCAAGGCCAACCTCGCCTTCGTCGAGCTTTTGGGGACCATCGCCGAACGCAAGCGCGCGACGCGCGCCCAGATCGCGCTCGCCTGGATTCTCGCCCAGAAGCCCTGGATCGTCCCGATCCCCGGGACGACCAAGGTTCACCGCCTGGAGGAGAACGTCGGCGCGGCGAATGTTGCGCTCGATGCGGCCGATCTTGCCGAGATCGGTGCGGCGCTCTCCAGGATCAACATTGAAGGCGACCGCTATCCCCCCGCGCTACAGGCCAACATCGATCGCTGATGGCGGGGGCGATCGGGCGGCGCAGGAATTGTCACCAACGACAACCGGCCGTTTCCCGCCAGGACGCCCTGTTCGGGCGTTGGCAGGAAACGGCCGAGGATGCCGTTCAAGCGAGGATGCCGGATGCCAATCACCGAAACCGCACGAAGAAACCACGAAGAGCTTTTCCCGAACCGTCGGTCGACGCTCAAGCGCACCGACCCCGAACTGGTCGAAATCTTCGACAATTTCGCCTTCGACGAAGTCCTGCGGCACGGCGATCTCGATACCAAGACGAGGCTCATGGCGATCCTGGCGTCATTGCTCGCCCAGCAGACGCTGCCCGAGTACAAGGTCATGCTCGGCGGCGCCCTGAACGTCGGAGTGACCCCGATCGAAGCCAAGGAAATTCTCTATCATTCGGTTCCCTATGTCGGCATGGCGAAGGCCTTCGAGTTCATTCATGCGACCAACGAGGTCCTTAAGTCGCGCGGCGTCGAGCTTCCGCTCGAGGGCCAGTCGACCACCACGCCAGACGATCGGTTCGAGAAAGGGCTCGCGCTTTCGAAGTCGATTTTCGGCGATCGGATCGACAGGATGTATGAGCAGTCGCCGGCAAGCCAGATTCATATTCAGAAGTTCTTGTCCGCCAACTGCTTTGGCGACAATCAGACGAGAACCGGTCTCGACGTGAAGACGAGAGAGCTGTTGACGTTCTCGATCCTCTTGTCGCTAGGCGGATGCGAGCCGCAATTGAAGGGGCATATTCAGGGCAACATCAATGTCGGAAACGACAAGCGATTTTTGCTCGCGGTTGTGACGCAATTGCTGCCGTTTATCGGCTATCCAAGAGCGCTGAACGCCATCGCCAGCTTGAATGAAGTGCTACCGTGAAACAAGAACTTCGTAAGGTGCTCGACCTGTGGAAAGCGGGAGGACCGCTAAGGGCGGGTACTGCGCTTCCCCGCTATCACCGCAGCGGCGGGTTCACGCCGTAGACCGATAGGACGATCCGCCCTTCTGAGAACCAAGCATCGCTCGGCCTCGCCACGGACCCGGGAACCGATATGCCGAGACCAGTGATCCGGCTATTATTTACAAATGCGAATCATCTCCTATCGTGATCTCGCGCCGGGCCGGTTCGCCAAGTCGGTCGAAAAAATCGGCGCCGCGCTGGCCCGGGGAGATTTCGCCGCGGCCGGCCTCAAGAAATTGTCGCCGACGCCGTACTGGCGCGCCAAGCTCAACGACGAGGCGCGACTCTTGATGCAATTCGCGCCGCATAGGGGCGAAACGGTCTGCCTGTTTCTCGAAGTGATCCCTAATCACGTCTATGAAAAATCCCGCTTTCTGCGCGGCGCCGCGATCGACTGGTCGAAGATCGAAAGCGGTCCCGATGATGCGGCGCCGCAACCGGAGCCAACCCCGCGCGGCGGGCTGGAGCTGCGATGGTTGCCCGCGCAAGCTGCCGAATTTGAACTCCTCGACAGACCGATCGTCTTCGACGAAGCGCAGGAGGCGGTGCGCCGTCACAAAGTTCCCCTCGTGGTCGTCGGATCGGCGGGGTCGGGTAAGACCGCTGTGACGCTCGCCAAGATGAGGGAGGCGACCGGCAGGGTGCTTTACGTGACCCACTCTGCCTATCTCGCGCAAACGGCGCGCAAGCTCTACAGCGCACACGGCTACGAGAACCCGGCGCAGGACGTCGAATTCATGAGTTTCCGCGAATTCGTCGATTCGATCGCGGTTCCCGAGGGCGTCGAAGTCAGCTTCGCGGCGTTCCGCGCCTGGCTCGAACGCCGGCGCGGCGGCCTAAGAGGCGAATTGCGCCAGGCGGACGCGCATGCCTTGTTCGAAGAATTCCGCGGCGTCCTCGGCGCCCCAGCGGCCGCGCCACTGTCCGGCGCCAACTATCAGGCGCTGGGCGTGCGGCAATCCCTGTTCGCGGCCGGCGAAATGCGGGCGGCGGCGCACGAGTTGTTCGAAAAGTATGTGGCTTGGCTGAAGGACGCCAAGCTGTTCGATTTGAATATCGTCTCTCACGGCTGGCGCGCGAAGACCGAACCGCTCTACGATTTCGTCGTCGTGGACGAAGTGCAGGACTTCACAAGCGCCCAGCTTGCGCTGATTTTTGACTCGCTCAAGACGAAGGATCGCTTCCTTCTCTGCGGCGACGCGCATCAGATCGTGCATCCGAACTTTTTCTCTTGGGCGTCGGTGCGCTCCCTGTTCCGAGAGGCTCAGCAGGACGAGTCCGTCGAGGCGGCCGCGGCCCGCGACGTCACGGTGTTGCAGGCGAATTTCCGCAACACGCGCGCCGTCACCGCGTTGGCCAACCGCCTGTTGAAGATCAAGCAGGCGCGTTTCGGCTCAGTCGATCGCGAGAGCAGTTTCCTGGTCAAATGCGCATCTCCCGCGGCGGGCCAGGTCCGCTTGCTCAAGGCCGAGGAAAAGGCGTTGAAGGCTCTGGACGCATCGTCACGCGCGTCAGTCCACAGCGCGGTGATCGTTCTGCGCGACGAGGACAAGGCCGCCGCCCGCGCGCATTTCAGGACGCCGCTCGTCTTTTCCGTTCATGAGGCGAAAGGCCTCGAATATCCGAACGTCATCCTTTTCAATCTGGTCTCCGGCAACCGCGCGGTCTACGCCGATTTGTGCCGGGACGTGGTTGCGGCCGACCTCGAGGGAGATGAACTCGATTACCGCCGGGCGAAAGACAAGGCGGACAAGTCGCTTGAATTGAACAAATTCTATGTCAACGCGCTCTACGTTGCGATGACTCGCGCGATGGAGGGACTGGCGCTTGTCGAGTCCGACGTCCGGCATCCTCTGCTGGAGCTTCTCGGACTCGAGGAAGTCGCCGAAATCGCGACAGGCCCGGTTCAGGCGTCGACCAGGGACGAATGGGCGCAGGAAGCGCGGAAGCTCGAACTGCAAGGCAAACAGGAGCAAGCGCGGTCCATACGGGAAACTTTCCTGGCGAGCCGTCCCACGCCGTGGACCCCGTGGTCTTTGACGGCGCTACGAGAATGGGCTCCCAAGGCGTTCGATCCCAGAAACCCTTCTGCGAAGATCAAGCAAAACATGTTCGATTACGCGCTGTGGCATGGACAAGGCGCCTATATCGAGAAGCTCGCCCGCGACGCCAAGTTCGGCGCCGCGCTTCCGCTCACTCATGAAGGCGAATTGCTGGGCCGTTCCGAACGGACGCTCTACGGATGGCGATTCGTCAACCCCTCCAAGGATGAAGGCTTCGCCGACGATCCCAAAAACCCGATGGGGCGCGCCACGCGTGCGGTCGCGGCGATGCGAGAGCGGCTGTTGCGGCCCTATCTCGAGCGCTCGCCGAAGACCATATTGCAAGATTGCGGTCTCTACGGGGTCGACCATAGAACCTATTGCGGCGCGACGCCTCTGATGCTCGCGGCGCGAGCCGGCAACCTCGCGCTCGTCGAACAACTCCTCGAACGCGGCGCCGACGCCGACTTGGTCGACGATTACGGGCACACCGCCTGGATGGGGGCGCTCAACCGCGCGATCGACGATCACGCCTTCGGCAAGGAGCATCTTGGCGCGCTCTTCGAGCGCCTGGGCCCGGATACACTCGATGTTCACGCGGACGGGCGGCTCGTGCGGCTGGAGCGCGGTCAGGGCGAGTTTTGGCTGCTGGGTCTGATGCTCGCCGGCTTGAAGACCCATGCCGGCGGGTTGTTTGCGCGGCCGTTGGGACCGCAACGCCACATGCGGGGCTTCTTCTCGGATTCCTTGCTCCGGACGCTCGAATTGCTTCCAGTGCATCTATGGCCGAAGTCGCGCCGCAAACGGGACTACGTCAGCGGCGTCATGGCGCGAGCGGAAGTCGGATCGGCCTACCGGCCGGCGCGCAAGCTGTGGAAACGGCGCGAGACCGGCTATTACGCGCCTGCGCCGGACCTGAAGTTGCGCCGCAAGACGGCGGACGGCGAAACGTGGACGTCGATTGCCGACGCGATGAACCTAGCTGCGGTAGCGGACGGCGCCGGCGGGTGGTTTTTCGACGTCTATAGCCTCGAGGCGGTTGCGGCGACGGGATCCCAAGCGGAGGCGAACGGGTCGGCATGGTTTTGACAAACGCGGAGGTCCGACCGAGACCACGGCCTGTATCTGCGATAACCCCCGACACGCCATTGCACGAAGTGGCCATCAATACCTGGATGTGCGTCGAACGAATGGTCACGCCCCGTCAGAGAGGTTGGCGGATAGGGAGGGCTTTTTGCCAACGGGCAAGCCCCTCGCCGTTTAGTTTAGAAGATCCCGCGGACACCGCTGATTCCTACGCCTGCTGGACGGGCGAAAACGCGGACGAAGCCGCCGTAGGCTGGACGGAGCGAGTGCGCCAGGAACGGACGCCCCTGAAAGAAGCTTCGAACGCTCCAGCTCCACCCGAAGCGCAACATTCGTCACGAGCAATCGAACGGCCGGAGTCGACGTAAAGCGGTCATACGACCGGACCGTCGGCATGTGGCCGGAAGGCAGCGACAGCGGGGCGAGGTCGTGGCCGCCGTAACCCCGGAGCAGATAGCCCGCAATCCGCGGCCACTCCGGCGTCTATCTCAAGCCGGCGCTGGCGCGGAAGGGAGCGAAGGCGAGCAAGAGTGCGGCGGAGTAGGGGCTCGCTGTCGGTCGTCGCCGCGCTAAGCAGCGACGACGCGTCCCGTCGGCCCTCACGGAATGCCTTGAAAGGGCCGCCCATGGCAGGCTGTGTGAAAACGTAGCGAGTCAGGGCGGCGCAAGTCAGCTAGTCTAAGAAGGGGTCGCATCATCAACGATGGGCCCTTTTTCATGAGCTACGTTCGGGGCGAGGATCCGCGGTCAGGTGGCGCTTCTGCCGTCGGCGCTTGAGGACTACATGACTGCGGACGGACCGGTCCGGGTGATCGACGCCTTTGTCGAGGGGCTCGATGTCAGCGGACTTGGATTCGGGCGCACGGTTCCGGCGGGGACGGGGCGTCCGCCTTATGTTGGCCAAAGACGCATTAAGTGAGCTGGACTTAGACAGCCTTCGGGGTGGCGGCGAGGGCTCGGGCTTTGGAGACGATCATGACAAAGACAGCTCTGCTGGCTTCGGCCGCGGTGATGGCTGCGCTATTGGCGCCGGGCGCAGC
>DATFNQ010000126.1:0-6074 GCA_035266305.1 Methylovirgula sp. | reverse complement strand
GCTCATCGCCGCGCCGATCACCGGGACGGCGCTGCATTCCGGCGCGAATCGCGCGGCGCGCGCGGACTTCTCGAGATTGGCCGAGGCTCTGCCGGGGCTGACCGCGGTATCCATTACGACCGATCCCTGGCGCCAGGATGCGACCATTGAAGGTTTGACGCTTCGCCGCGCCGGTCTCGTCCTACGGGTGGGACGCCTCACCCTGCCCTTCGCCGCGCCGCAATCCCTCTTCGCATCGGCAGCCTATGCGCAGGACTCGGAGGAGAAGGCCGGCCCGTCCAGGGATTCTGAAAACTCTGATGAGAAAACCGGCAATGCCGGCGGAATAGCACCGGCGATGCGCAATGCGACCTCCCCGGTCGCGCGCCCCAGCGGCACGATCTCCGCCGAAAATATCGAACTCGCGGTTGGCGCCGTTCGTTACACGATCAAAAGCATGGAGCTCTCGGGCACGAGCCTGACCAAGGCCGATCTCGATTCGATTTTCGATCCGGGGAGCACGCTCTCCCTCGCCGATCGGCTCGGCAAATTTTCGGCATCGCAAATCTCCATCTCGGAGATCGAGATGGAAACGACGCTCGCCGGCCAGACCGAAAAGGACGCCTACAGCAACATAATTCTCAATGGTGTCGCGCAAGGCCGCGTGGGCAACGCGACGATCGGCAGCGTCACGAGCAATCTCACGTCGCAAGAGGCCGGCTCGGTGCAAAGCACGTATGGACCGATCAAGATGAGCGGCCTCGATCTTGCGCTCGCGGCAAGGATCGTTTCGGAGGCCCGCAGCAGCGATACGGAACAGCGCAACACCCTTTATGAAACAGTCGAGGTCGGCGCCGGCAAGATTGTCATGGAGAAGTCGCATGTCGAAATCGACATGGGCGCGTTCTCGGTCAAGGATGTCAAAGCCCGGCCGCTGCGCGTTCCGCCGATTTCGGCTGCCAAGATCTTCGCGGCCCAGGGCGCCGACAGCAATCAGCAAGCCGTCGCCTTTGTCGCCGACATCCTGAACAGTTTCGAGATCGGCTCGTTCGATCTTGCCGATCTGCGCTTTACGATCATCGATGCGGATACGTCCGTTATCGGCACGCTCGGCCGCGTCCATCTCTCGCAGATGGCCGACTCCAAAATTGGTGAAGTGGGTTTCGACAATCTCGTCGTGGAGAGCGCCGGTACAACGGTCAAGATCGGCGGCTTCGCCCTCGGCGGCATAGATCTCGGCAAGTTGCTCGATTTGGCCGAGATCACCATGAGGCAGGCTTCAGCATCGCCCAATCATGCTGCTTCGCTCGTCAGCGAAATCTCTCTCACCGGTCTAGACGTCGATGTCGCAGACCCAGATACGCAGGCCCACACGCGCTTCCAACTCGCCAAGCTCGACTTATTGGGCGCCGACCCCGTCGGCGGCATTCCGAGCCATTTTTCCACCGTCATCGACCATTTCACGCTCGACCTGAAGAACACGGCAATCGGACAATTGGACGACATCGTGGCGCTTGGCTACGACAAGCTCGATCTGTCAAGCCGGCTCGAAGCGCATTTCGATGCGTCCAAGCGGCAACTCGGCCTCGATGCTTTATCGCTGAGCGGCATGGACATGGGCGCGGTCACCATCGCCGGCAATTTCGAAAACGTGAGCAAGGATTTGTTTTCCGCGGACGAGGCGCAGATGAAAGCCGCGGCGCTTTCGATCCTCATCCGGCGCGTCGAAGTCAAGGTTGAGGATGCCGGTCTCCTCGAAAGGCTGATCGCCACGGCCGCGAGGAAGAACAATAAATCACCCGATGAGATTCGCGAAGCCTATGTGAGCGCGGCGGCGACCAGCATTCCGACGTTGCTCGGCAATGGGCCAGAGGCAAAGGCCGTCGGAACAGCGATCGTGAAATTTATCGCGGCTCCGAAGAATTTGCGTATCGTCGCCGTCGCTCCGGACGGCCTCGGTGTCGCCGATCTCGCGCTGATGAAGGACCCCAACGCGCTGATGAACAAGCTGTCGATCGAGGCCGCTGTTGATGAGTGAGATCAGTCCGTCGACGCAACACGATCCCGCTCCCTATTACGCGACAAGCTTCGTGACCGGCCCGAACTGGTAGGTGTCGTCTCTGATCATGTGCAGCAAGTTTCGCGCCGCTTCATGCCATGGCATGCATTTCATCGTTACGACGCCGGTCCTGAACGGCGCGCGCTACATCGACGAAGCAATCCTTAGCGTCGTGGCGCAGGCGGGACCTTTCACGCTGCGCTACCACGTTCAAGACGGCGGCTCCAGCGACGGCACTTTGGCCAAGCTCGCTGCCTGGCAGCGCCGGTTAGCGAGTGATTTCCCGATCCTTTGCGACGGCGTGGAATTCAGTTTCGGATCCGAGGCCGACGCAGGTCTCTATGACGCCGTCAACCGCGGCTTTGCGATCTGTGGTGAAGGCGCGGTGATGAGCTGGATCAATTCCGACGACCGGTTCGAACAGGGCGCCTTCGCTTCCGTCGCGCAGATATTGGGAGCCTATCCGGACGTTCAGTGGCTTTGTGGAAGAGGCGCGGTCATGGACGAGGATAGCGCGCTCATTCGTTTGCAGCCGCTCACGCCTTACCCGCGCAACGCCGTCGCGGCCGGCATTTTCGAGGGGCGCTTCGCGCCCGGGTTCATCATGCAGGAGAGCGTGTTTTGGCGTTCTTCGCTTTGGGATGGGGTCAAGGGTTTGAACAATAAATTCAGGCTCGCTGGCGATCACGATCTCTGGCGCAGGTTCGCAAACCACGCCGATCTTGTCATGGTCGGCTCGGTCCTCGGATATTTCCGACGCCGCGGCGGGCAACTCTCCGAAGACCGGCGCCCCTATTGCGCCGAGATCGATGCCTCTCTCACCCAAGCGGAGAAACGCGCTCGCCGGCTGCAATCGGTGCTCCACCAATTCGGCCTCCTGAAATATCGGGTAGTCGCCCGGGAGCATCGGCAAGACTGGAAGTGCAAAGCCGTTTATGGCTTCAAAATCGGCCCGCTCGTCGTGCCGCTTCTTAAGAAAATGTGCAGGTCTCTGCCGAACGGCGCGCCCTCGAGCATGATCCGCGAAAGCGGAAAGGATCAGGCGATAGCCGAATAGTCCAGAGCCATCGCAGTTTAAGGAGCGTCTCCTTCAAGCTCCAAGCGCTCATATTCAAACTCGGAAATGACATACTCCTGGACCTTATTCACCGATGAACTCCGACGCTCGCATCCCGCGCGCGAAATCGATGCCGCAATGGGATGACTTGAACCAGTTTCCAGTTGAATTCCGGCCGCCTCTGCGCTGAACTTCAGGCCCGACTTTATCGAGCAATCGAGGACCTCGTCTACTTTGTAGCTTTCTGAGTCGGTGACGTTAATCGCGATTTGGTTTCATCATGACCGGTTTCACACCTGTCTCGGCGACCGCCGGTGGTCTGCTGATCGGATTTTCGGCGCTTCTGCTCCTGCTTCTAGAGGGCCGCATCGCCGGCGTCAGCGGCATCCTCGGCGATCTCCTCGCCTTTCGCCGCAGCGAGATTGCATGGCGTGTCGCCTTCATCGCGGGGCTCGTCCTGACGCCCGTCGTCTATGCCGCTCTCGGCGGTCACCTGCCGCCGATGCAAGTCACGCATTCGGCGGCGCTCTTGATCTGCGGCGGGTTCCTGGTCGGGTTCGGCACGCGCATGGGCTCCGGCTGTACCAGCGGGCACGGGGTTTGCGGCATAGCGCGATTCTCGAAGCGCTCGATTGCCGCCACTCTCGTCTTCATGGCGACCGGGGCAGCAACCGTCTTCGTCGCCCGCCACATCGTTGGAGTGTGAACTTTGGCCAATATGATCGCGGCTTTCGTCTGCGGCCTCATCTTCGGCCTCGGGCTCCTCATCTCGCAGATGTCGAATCCTGCAAAAGTGCTGAATTTCCTTGATTTTGCGGGCACATGGGACCCGAGCCTCGGCTTCGTCATGGGCGGCGCCGTTGGGCTGGCAATGATTGGTTTCGGCATAGCGCTGCGGTTCAAGGCGCCGCTCTTGGCCGAAGCCTTCGACCTGCCGCAGAGAATAGGGATCGATGCGCGCCTGATAAGCGGGGCGGCGCTGTTCGGAGTAGGCTGGGGTCTGGTCGGCTTCTGTCCAGGCCCGGCCTTGACCGCGCTCGGATTCGGCCGCTGGGAGCCCGTTCCCTTCGTCGCCGCGATGGTTGTCGGAATGCTGCTCTTCAACCGCGTCGCCACGCTCCCTCGGACTGCGCTCGGCGCTCATCGATGACATGAAGAAAACGAAGCGAAGCGCTCACAGCGCGGGTGCACTGGCGGTTGCTCGCGCAGATTCCTCCTGCTCCTCCGCAAGATCTCTGCGGCGTCACCTCCGGCCTTCATGTTGTGGATGAAGCCGGCATGATTTCATCGTCCGCAAGCGCGCCGCCCGCCTTTGTCTTCAGCCAAGCCTTGCCGCAGGCCTTGGCGAGTTCGCGGACTCGCAGAATATAGCTCTGCCGCTCGGTGACCGAGATCACGCCGCGCGCGTCGAGCAGATTGAAAATATGCGATGCCTTGATGCACTGATCATAGGCAGGCAGGACCAGCACATGACGATCGCCGCGTTCGCCTTGTGCCAGCAAGGCTCTGCACTCGGCCTCGGCGTCCTTGAAGTGTTGGAACAAGGCCTCGACATTCGCCGCCTCGAAATTATAGCGCGAATATTCTTCTTCGGCCTGTTTGAACACGTCGCCGTAGGAGATCTTCTCAGTGCCGGCATGGCCATTGAAATTGAGGTCATAGACGTTCTCGACCCCTTGCACATACATCGCAAGCCGTTCGAGACCATAGGTGAGTTCACCCGAGACGGGCGCGCATTCGATTCCGGCGACCTGCTGGAAATAAGTGAATTGCGTGACTTCCATGCCGTCGCACCAGCATTCCCAGCCCAGTCCCCAGGCGCCGAGCGTCGGGCTTTCCCAATCGTCCTCGACGAAGCGGATGTCGTGCGTCGAAGCATCGATGCCGATCGCCTCGAGCGAGGCGAGATAGAGATCCTGGAGGTTATCGGGCGACGGCTTCAGAATCACCTGGAACTGATAATAATGCTGGAGGCGATTGGGATTTTCTCCATAGCGGCCGTCCTTGGGACGGCGCGAAGGCTGCAGATAAGCCGCCTTCCATGGCAGCGGCCCGAGCGCACGCAGCGCTGTCGCCGGATGAAAGGTCGCGGCGCCGACCTCCATGTCATAGGGTTGCAGGATCACGCAGCCCTGCCCGGCCCAGAATTTCTGCAACGCAAGAATAAGGCCTTGGAAGGATCGCACCGGATCGAGCCAATCGGGAGAAGGATTATTCGTTTCGGCGGCGCTGGTCATGAGAGTGTCGTATGGAACCAATATGCGATTGCGGCGTTACAACACGCCATCATGCGCCGCAAGCGGCGCCGTGCGTCAAGGAGGTGACCGCTCATTCATCTGACGTTCAGTACTTTGCGCATAAGGCAACGTGGTTTGGCTTGGCCGCTCATCGGCCAAAGGGAGGATTCCAATGAAATTTACACGCAGATTGGCTCTCGCGGCTTGCGCCGTCTCCTGCCTTACGATCGGCGGGGCGAATTTCGCGCAGGCCGCTCCCGCGGCCGGTGTCGGACAAGAGTCGGTGCTGACGGCAGAGAGCTCGCGCGGTGCCTCGTCGCTCGTTGAGAAAGCCTGGTGGCATCATCATCATTGCTGGCATTGCTGGCACCGTTGGTGAGATCAGAAGGCCGGTCCCTCGACCGGCCTTCTGATCTCACCAATCGATCAGCTCTTCGCCGCGATGCAGCGCCTCGGCCGCGCCGCCAAAGTTTTGCCCAGCATGGAGAACGAGCGCCGGCGCAATCGAAAGAGGAGCGTGGCTGCCCTTCTTGCCGCGCAGCAATATTCGCGTGGCCGGTTGGCCTTCCCGCGCCTGCACCGGCAAAAGGGTGAGCGCGCCGGCGCGGCCGGAGAGAGCGGCGAGGATCTCCGGCAAAGCCGCAGGCTTATGGATCATGATGATGAGGCCGCCAGTTTCGAGGAGCGCGATGCAGGCGACGATCCAGGCCGCAAGAGCGCGCGGCTGCGCGGCCGGCATGGC
>DATFNQ010000125.1:0-6042 GCA_035266305.1 Methylovirgula sp. | reverse complement strand
CGGATCGCTAGAACTTCGCAAGGCGAGGCTTGGAACGGCTGAGGCCCACGCCGCTGGCATTTCGATCGACCTGCGCGATCTGAGACGCAACGCGACGACATGCGAGACGTTCGACACGATCATCGTCGCCACGGGGCCCGCCCACACCGACATTCTTCGGCTCCAGCCCTATCTCAGCGAGCTTGCCGACGGCGGCTTTGTCGCGCTCGACGCTCTAGGCCTGGGCCTCAGCACCTCCCGCAATGGCCGGGCCATCGGCGTCTCGGGCCGACCCGAACCAACGCTGTTCATCGCCGGCCCGCTCGCGCGGGGAACCTTCGGCGAGCTCATGGGATTGCCGCAGGTCTCCAACTACGCCCTGTTCATCGCCGAGGAAGCGCGCGCCGAACTGTCCAAGGGACATGTTCAGCCCAAAGCCAGGTTGTCTATGGCGGGCGGGTAAGACAGCGGCGACGGGTCTCCCGCGCGGCGCTTATCGTCTGCATGCCATGAGCGGCACCGGCCGGCCTTGGCCGGGGGACCCTGGCTTGAGGTCTGATCGCTTCCGCGTCTCTCTCGTGAGAGCTGCCGGCGTCACTCGTTGTACCGGCCCGGCGTCCCATTCCCGTCAATCGTGCTCGAGCGGGAACGTCCGGAAGGCGGACATGAGGCGATACCGCGTAACGCCGAATGCCCGGTCTCCGGCCGATTCCGGCTGTTCCCTGCGCGACCCCTGTAGGCCGGCTCTCCGCCCTGGATCGGGATAGGGGGACGCCTCGCGACGCCACCCCTCCCACACCACCGGGCATACGGGTCCGTACCAACGGCGGTTCGACCGAGTTAGGCTTGGGCGGGCGCATAGATTTGGGGAAGTCCGAGCGACTCGAAATAGTTGTTGCGTAGGGCTTGCTGGACCGCCGGGTGTCCGGACATGCGCCAGAGCCCGGTTGGTGAACCAGCTGCGACCGCTGCGGCAAACTTTGCTACGCCGCGACGGCGTAACTCCGCGAAGCGGTTTTGCCTGGTTCGCCACTGCCGCCAAAGATACAAACGCAATCTTCGACGGATCCACGCTTCGAGGTTCGTGAGGACTCGCGGAGTCTGGCAGAAGCCGAAGTAGCCGCGCCATCCCACGATGTATGGCTTCAGCTCTTTGATCAGCTGTTGCAGACCGAACCCCCGTGTCCGGCGTGTCATGTCTCGGATCCGCCCTTTGAATGTGTCGAGAGCCTTTGGCGCGATGCGCCTCTCGCTCCCGTCATTCGAGATGCTGAACCCAAGAAACTTGCGCTCTTCCGGTCGCGCCACCGCGGCTTTTGACCGAAGCAGCTCATGGCGGTTTGAAGCCTCCTCCTACAAAGCGACTTCGAAGGGTCCACCTCCATCTCTCGTACAGCATGACGCTTGCGCGTCTTCTTGACACAACCCTCCAAAGAGAAATCTATGAGGAGGAAAACGATGAGCCCCGATATTTCCGCGAGCAAGTCCAGGCCCCTCGCCTATTATGAAGAGCGCGTGGCGGCTTTCAGCTTCGAGTCCATCGCCGGGCATTTGAGCGGCGATCTGCGGAACGGCGTCAACGCCTGCGTCGAATGTTGCGACCGGCACGTTGCGCCCGGCCGCGTCGCTCTCGAATGGGAAAGCGCGGACGGACGCCGCGCCGCCTATACATTTGAACAAATGCGCGATCTTTCGGCGCGTTTCACGAACTATCTGCAATCGCGCGGCGTCGTGCCGGGCGACACAGTGGCGGGCCTCTTGCCTCGCACGCCCGAACTGCTCGTGACCATTTTGGGGACCTTGCGCGCCGGCGCCGTCTATCAGCCGCTTTTCACCGCCTTCGGCTCGAAGGCTATCGAGCATCGCTTGCAGTCGAGCGAGGCGAAACTGGTCGTCACGGACACCGTCAACCGATCGAAACTGGACGATGTCGCGACGCCCTTGACGATTGCGGTCGTCACGCGCGCCGACAGGGGCGAGACCGCCAGGGCAGGCGACGACGATTTCCACGCCCGGCTCGACAAGATGAGCCCGGTTTTCGAGCCCGTCATGCGCCGCGGCGACGACGGCATGATGATGATGTTCACATCCGGCGCCACGGGCCTGCCCAAGGGCGTCTCCGTGCCGATCAAGGCGCTGTTGAATTTCTGGGTCTATATGGTCGATGCGGTCGATCTGCGTCCTGGCGACAAATTCTGGAACATTGCAGATCCCGGCTGGGCCTATGGGCTCTATTACGCGATCACCGGGCCGCTGCTGCTCGGCCACGCCACCACGCTGTACGATGGACCCTTCACGGTTGAAAGCGCCTATCGGATCATTGAAAGCCATAGGATCACCAATCTGGCTGGCGCCCCCACCGCCTACCGGCTTCTGATCGGCGCCGGCCCCGAGGCGGGGGCACGGGTCAAGGGCAAGCTGCGCGTGGCCTCCAGCGCCGGCGAACCGCTCAATCCCGAAGTGATCCGATGGTTCGCGAACGAGCTCGGCGCGACAATCCACGATCATTACGGGCAGACCGAACTCGGCATGTTCGTCAACAATCACCACGGCCTCGACCACAAGGTGCATATCGGCTCGGCCGGTCTGGCGATGGCCGGTTTCCGCGTCCTCGTCGTCGACGCGGAAGGCAAGGAGCTTCCCCCGAATGTCCCCGGGGAGCTGGCGGTCGACATCAAGCAATCGCCGCTGTTCTGGTTCGGCGGCTATGTCAAACAGCCGACGCCCTCGATCGCCAACGGCCTCTATCGCACCGGCGCCGTGGTCGAACGCGACATCGAAGGCGCTATCAGTTTCGTCAGCCGCAACGACGATGTCATCACCTCGTCGGGCTACCGGATTGGTCCGTTCGATGTCGAGAGCGCCTTGCTCGAGCATCCGGCCGTCGTCGAGAGCGCGGTGGTCGGCAAGCCCGACGCGGAGCGCACGGAGATCGTCAAGGCTTTCGTCGTGCTGCAGGAAGGTTTCGCATCCTCCGGCGAACTGGCCGAAGAATTGCGCCAATATGTCCGTAAGCGGCTTTCAGCCCACGCCTACCCGCGCGAAATCGAATTCATGGCGCAATTGCCCAGGACTCCGAGCGGTAAGCTGCAAAGGTTCATCTTGCGCAACCAGGAAAAGGCTCACGTCGCCGACAAAACCCTCCCATGAATTACCGCGGGCGCGCTCCGCGCGTCCTGGCGCCTTCGTCGTCATCGCGAGAAACGGTGTAGCGAAGAGCGTCCACACGCGAAATCTTGCCCTTCACACTCGGGAAACTCGACCATGCAAATTCCAGGTAAAGTCTTAGTCGTCACCGGCGGCGACTCCGGTCTTGGCGCCGCCGTGGCGCGCCAACTGGTCGCCGATGGCGGCAAGGTCGTCATCGCCAACGTCAATGCAGCCGCCGGCGAGGCCGTCGCCGCCGAACTGGGTGCGGCGGCGCGCTTTGTCGCGACGGACGTGACCAGCGAAGAACAAGGGCAGGCCGCGATCGCTTGCGCGCTCGAGGCTTTCGGCCATCTGCACGGGCTGGTGAATTGCGCGGGCGTGCTGCTGGGCGAAAAAATCCTCGGGCGCGAAGGCCCGCATGGGCTCGCCTCCTTCGCCAAGGCCGTCAATATCAACCTGATCGGCAGTTTCAACATGATGCGGCTGGCGGCGGAGGCGATCGCCAAGGAAGAGCCCGGCCCGGACGGCGAACGCGGCGTGATCGTCAACACCGCGTCCATCGCCGCCTTCGACGGCCAGATCGGCCAGGCGGCCTATGCGGCGTCGAAGGCGGGCATTGTCGGGCTGACGTTGCCCGCCGCGCGCGAACTGGCGCGACACGGCATACGCGTCGTGACCATCGCGCCGGGCATTTTCGACACGCCGATGTTGGCGTTCATGACACGAGAGGTGCGGGATTCGCTCGGCAAGAGCGTGCCCTTTCCCTCGCGCCTCGGCCGCGCGGCGGAATATGCGGCGCTCGTCCGGCATATTTGCGAGAACACCATGCTGAACGGCGAGGTCATCCGTCTCGACGGCGCCCTGCGGATGGGCACGCGCTGATCCTCCACTCAACATTTATCGGGAGAAAAAAATGACTTCGTCAGACCCTGTCGTCATCGTCGGCTCGGCCCGCACCCCCATGGGCGGCTTTCAGGGCGACCTGAAGGACGCGACCGCCCCCGTGCTCGGCGCCACAGCCATCAAGGCGGCGCTCAGTAGGGCAGGGGTAGCGCCTGACCAGATCGACGAGGTGGTGTTCGGCTGCGTCCTGCCCGCAGGTCAGGGACAGGCGCCCGCGCGGCAGGCGGGCCTCGGCGCGGGACTGCCCTATGCCACGGGCGCGACGACAGTCAATAAAATGTGTGGATCGGGCATGAAGGCGGCCATGTTCGCCCATGATCTGATCCTGGCCGGGAGCGCCAGAATTGCGGTCGCCGGCGGCATGGAGAGCATGACCAACGCCCCTTATCTGCTCGACCGGGCGCGCGGCGGCTATCGGCTCGGCCATGGCAGAGTGATCGATCACATGTTTCTCGACGGTCTTGAAGACGCCTATGACAAGGGGCGTCTGATGGGAACGTTCGCTGAAGATTGCGCCCAGGCCTATCAATTCACGCGCGACGCACAAGACGATTACGCTTTGGCCTCCCTCACGCGCGCGCAAAAGGCCATTGCCGACGGCAGTTTCGCCGGGGAGATTGCGCCGGTGACCCTGCGCTCCGGCAAGACCGAAACGACGGTCACGCAGGACGAACAGCCGGGCAAAGCCAAGGCGGATAAAATCCGCGGCTTGAAACCCGCCTTCCGCGAAGGCGGCACGGTCACGGCCGCGAATTCCAGCTCGATCTCCGATGGCGCGGCGGCCTTGATCATGATGCCCGGGTCCGAAGCCGAGTCTCGCGGCCTGCGCCCGCTGGCGAAGATCGTCGGCCATGCGACCCATGCGCAGGAGCCTCATCTTTTCCCCACGGCGCCGATAGCCGCGATCAGGAAACTCGCCGATCGGACGGGCTGGCGTCTCAGCGAAGTGGACCTGTTCGAGATCAACGAGGCCTTTGCCGTCGTCGCCATGGCGGCGATGCGCGATCTCGATCTGCCGCATGACAAGGTGAATATCCATGGCGGCGCCTGCGCGCTCGGCCATCCGATCGGCGCCTCGGGCGCGCGCATCCTGGTCACTTTGATGGCGGCGCTGACTAAACACGGATTGAAGCGCGGCGTCGCCTCGCTGTGCATCGGCGGCGGCGAAGCCACCGCCATGGCCGTCGAGATGCTCTGAAGGAACGGTCATGCTGCTGACGGAAACGCAACGCGAGATCCGCGACATGGCCCGCGATTACGCGCGGGAGAAATTGGCGCCGACCGCCGCCGACCGTGACAGGGAGCACAAATTCCCGGCGGCGGAGATCAGGGAGATGGGGCAGCTCGGTTTTCTCGGCATGACGACGCCGGAAGCCTATGGAGGGTCGGACGTAGGCGCTGTCGCCTATGCTTGCGTTCTGGAGGAAATCGCGGCGGGCGAGGGCGCGTGCTCGACCATTCTGAGCGTGCATAATTCGGTCGCCTGCGGGCCGATCGTCAAATTCGGCACGGAAGCGCAAAAGCAGCGCTTCCTGCCAAAACTCGCCAGCGGCGAATGGGTCGGCGGCTTCGCCCTGAGCGAGCCCCAGGCTGGGTCGGACGCCGCCAATTTGCTGACGCGCGCCGTACGCGACGGCGATCATTACGTTCTCAGCGGAACCAAGCAGTTAATCACGTCGGGCAAGAACGGCAATGTGATCATCGCGTTCGCGGTCACCGACCCGGCCGCCGGCAAGAAGGGCATTTCCGCCTTCATCGTGCCGACCGACGCGCCCGGCTACAAAGTGGTGCGGGTCGAGGAAAAGCTCGGGCAGAATGCTTCAGACACCTGCCAGATCGCCTTCGACGAAATGCGCCTTCCCTCCGATCTCATTCTCGGAAAGCCAGGCGAGGGCTATCGCATCGCGCTTTCCAACCTGGAGGGCGGCCGGGTCGGCATCGCCGCCCAATCGGTCGGCATGGCCCGCGCCGCTTTCGAGGCCGCCCGCGACTATGCACGCGAGCGAATAA
>DATFNQ010000124.1:0-21573 GCA_035266305.1 Methylovirgula sp. | reverse complement strand
GCGCAATGCTTCAGGAGCCCGCATCAAATGGATGTTCACAACCGCAAACGCCCGCGCCAAAATGGGCCGCGCCTACCCCGAACCGATCGGCGCCAAATCGCCCTCGGCCAAAGAGTCATAACCATTGTGCAGAGGTACTAGTTGCGAGAAACCAAGCCGATTCGGCATCAGGACGAGCCATAATCGGGTATGCGGGCCATCCAACGGCTCAGAATACTCCAAAGTTCATCGATTTCGAGCAGAATCTGTCACGTTTTCTATTCTTTGCATTGCATCATTTTTTCGCAAGATCGGGGCGCGGAGGCCGCCTGGGCATGGTTGCAAGTCGGCCGTGTCGCTGCTAGCTCAGGATCTATCCCGATGCCGCGGCTGAGTTTGCTGCGGATCTGACGCGATAATGCCGGTTTAGCTCAGTTGGTAGAGCAACTGATTTGTAATCAGTAGGTCGCGGGTTCGACTCCTGCAACCGGCACCAATAAAATCAATAATTTATGTTTGCCGTCGATACGGCCCTCCAATCGATTCAATCGACGTACTCGAGAAGGGTCTCTGATCATGAAAATATGCGTCATCGGCGCGGGCGCAATTGGCGGCCTGTTGGCGGCCAAACTCGCCCACGCGGGCGAGGATGTCAGCGTCGTTGCCCGGGGCGCCCATCTCGCGAGCATTGTTTCGGACGGACTAACGCTGCTGGAGGACGGCGATAAGATCGTCGCGCGCGTCAATGCGTCGGAACGCATCGCGGAGGTCGGCCAACAGGATCTGATCATTCTCGGCATGAAGGCGCATCAGGTCGCCGCTGTCGTGCACGACATTCCCGCGATCATGGGACCGCAAACCGCCGTGCTGACCGCCCAGAATGGAATTCCTTGGTGGTATTTCTTCAAGCACGCAGGACCATATGAAGGCGTCCGCTTGGAGAGCGTCGATCCTGGCGGGGTCATTGCCGACAATCTGCCAATCGACCGCGTCGTCGCCAGCATCGTCTATCCGGCGGCGGAAATCGAACGTCCCGGTGTGATACGACACATCGAAGGCAATCGCTTCTCGCTCGGCGAGATCGACGGATCGAAGAGCGAGAGAATCTCAGAGATTTCGGAGACCTTCGGCCGGGCCGGGTTCAAGGCGCCGGTGGTCAGCGACATACGCGCCGAAATATGGACGAAGCTTTGGGGCAACTCGAGCTTCAATCCGATCAGTGCATTGACCCACGCGACATTGGAAGATATCTGCAAATTCGGCCTTACGCGCGCTCTTGCGGCAGATATCATGCGAGAAGTTCAGGCGGTTGGCGAGGCGCTCGGCGTTCGTTTCCGAATTTCTCTGGAGAGACGCATCGCCGGCACCGAAGCCGTCGGCGCTCACAAAACGTCGATGCTTCAGGATATCGAATCCGGGCGAGCGATCGAGGCGGACGCCCTACTTGGGTCGGTGATCGAACTCGGTCGCATCGTGGGTATCGCGACCCCGCACTTGGACACGATATACGCGGTCGTGAGACTTCTCGGTGAGACGCTTGCCAAGCAAAGAGCCCGCCTCATAGCGTCGCCGGCGCGCGCGGCGAAGGAATGAGTCGCTGTTGGGATTTGGGAATGACATCGACCCGCACTCTCGATCGACTGCTGGCTTTTGGACGCGGCGACGCGCCCGCGATCACGGCTCCCGGCGCAGAGGCCTTGACCTACGACGGCTTTAGAAAGCTCGTCGCCGAGACGATCGCCTCGTTGAATGATTTCGGAATCGGCCGCAATGACCGCGTCGCCATCGTGTTGCCGAACGGCCCGAAGATGGCGACCGCGTTTGTCACGATCGCTTGCGGCGCGACCGCGGCGCCGCTCAATCCCGCCTATCGCGCCGATGAGTTCGAATTCTATATGAGCGATCTGGGGGCGAGGGCGCTCGTCGTTGGGGCGGGGAGCGCGTCGCCGGCGATCGACGTCGCCAAAAAGCTCGGGATTCTCGTGCTGACGCTCACACCCGGCCGCGTCGCCGGCGCCTTCTCCCTCTCGGGCGGGGAGAGAGGGACGGCCGCGCGGCCGGGGCTCGCAGCGCCCGAGGATGTCGCGCTCATCCTCCACACCTCGGGAACGACCTCGCGGCCGAAGATCGTGCCGCTCACCCAGAGCAATGTCGTCGCCTCCGCCGACAATATCGCGAGAACTGTGGAGTTCTCGGAGGCGGATTGCGGGCTGAACATCATGCCCTTGTTTCATATCCACGGATTGATCGCAGGCCTCCTGGCGCCGCTCTCGCGCGGCGGCCGCGTCTTCTGCACGCCGGGCTTCAACGCCTTGAAGTTCTTCGCCTGGATGGATGAGTCGAAGCCGACCTGGTACACGGCGGTTCCGACCATGCATCAGGCGATCCTGATGCGCGCCGGCCATAACAAGCACGTCATCGCGCGTCACCCGCTGCGTTTCATCCGCTCATCCTCGGCGTCGCTGCCGCCGCAATTGATCGCTGAACTCGAAGCGACATTCCACGCGCCGGTCATCGAGGCTTACGGCATGACCGAAGCCGCGCATCAAATGGCGTCGAACCCTCTTCGCGGCGTCAGGAAGCCCGCCGCCGTCGGTCTGGCGGCCGGCCCAGAAGTCGCGATCATGGACGAGGATGGCCGATTGCTCGGCGCGGGAGAGGTCGGCGAAATCGTCATTCGCGGCGACAACGTCACCGCCGGCTACGAGAACAACCCGGCAGCCAACGCCGCGGCTTTCGTCAATGGCTGGTTCCGCACCGGGGATCAGGGCGTGAAAGACGCCGAGGGATATATAAGTCTCACCGGCCGTCTCAAGGAGATCATCATTCGCGGCGGCGAAAAAATCTCGCCGCGCGAGATAGACGAAGCCTTGATGGACCATCCGGCCGTGCTCCAGGTCGTGACCTTCGCGATGCCGCACGGCAAGCTCGGCGAGGATGTCGCGGCGGCGGTCGTGTTGCGAGACGGCGCGAGCGCGAGTGAAGCGGAACTTCGTGCGTTTCTTTCCGAACGATTGGCGGCTTTCAAGACGCCGCGAAAGATCATATTCTTGGCGGAGATCCCCAAGGGCGCCACCGGCAAGCTGCAGCGCATCGGTCTGGCGCAAAAGCTGGGCCTCGCCTGAAGCGAAACATCGCGATTGCCCAGCCGTTCTGAGCGTTAATATGTCGATAGGCGAGGCCAATTGGATTATGATCCAGCCATGCGCGAAAACGAAGTCCTGCTGGTTGTCGACATTCAGAACGACTTCTGCGCGGGCGGCGCGCTGGAAGTGCCGCGCGCCGATGAGATCATCCCGATCGTCAATCGCCTGGCGAGGCAATTCGCGCACGTCATCCTCACGCAGGATTGGCACCCGCGCGACCACCAATCCTTCGCCTCCGCGCATCCCGGCCGGCGGCCCTATGAAACGATCGAACTCGATTACGGACAGCAGATCCTATGGCCGGACCATTGCGTGCAAGCTACGCGCGGTGCCGAATTCCACCAGGGCCTCGACATTCCTCATTGCGAATTGATCCTTCGCAAGGGGTTTCGGCGCGACATCGACTCCTACTCGGCTTTTTACGAAAACGACCGCCGGACGCCGACCGGGCTTTGCGGCTATTTGCGCGAGCGCGGTCTTTCGCACGTGTTCCTGGCAGGGCTCGCCTTCGATTTCTGCGTGCGCTATTCCGCCGAGGATGCTGAGCGCGAAGCATTTCGCGTCACCGTCATTGAAGACGCCTGCCGCGGGATCGACGTCAACGGCTCCGTCGATGAGGCGCACATGAGTCTCGCCAGATTTGGCGTTGAAATCGTGAGGGGATAGCGGCGGCTGGAGTCCCAGGTGCGGCGATGCGCTGTTCCCTCCCCCCTTGCGGGGGAGGGTTAGGGAGGGGGGTGTAGCATCGGCATCTGCGCGGCCCTAGGCACACCAACCCCTCCCCGCAAGGGGGGAGGGGAGCTTGTGCCACTCCCCGCAAGCGGGAGAAGGGTCGCGCGCTCCTATTCCCATTTCCCTTCGAACAGCGGCTTCACGGGATGCTGCGATTTCGTCATGCGCAGGTCGCGGATGATCTCGGCGCGCTCATTATCCTCTTCTTCGGCGGGAAGCTCGACGCCATAGGCGCTTTCGGGGTTCAGCCGCGCGCCCACCAAGATGAACTCCGCGCCCGGATAATCGAGCATCCGGACGTCCTCGCGTTCGAAGCGGCGGTCGCGAAATTCGGCCATGAGCTCTTCGGGGAATTCCGCTTTTCGGTCCTCGGGCAGGCCGACGCCCGGCGGCGTGCTCGCTTCAGGGTTCTTGATCGATAGCGCGAAGCTCGCTTCCGGCGCAATCTTGAAGGCGCGCTGCACGTCGGACGGGTGCTCCGGCAGCTCCAGCGCGTAAGAGAGATGCATCTGGCCGGCCTCGAGCGTGATGGCGTAAACGCCCTCGCCCGCCCGGCGTACCGCAGGCTCATGGCGTTCACCCCGCGTCTTCGTCTCATATTCGGACGCACGCAGGCTGCGCTCCAAGGCCTCGGCCGAATCCTCGACGCGATCAACAAAGCCCCAGAATCGCTCATGCTCACCGACATCCGGCAAGCGCTTCCGGCCGATCACGAGCAATCGGAATTTCGTTTCGCCTTCCGGCCTCAGCACCATGAAGAAGCGCTGAACATCGACGAGACCCTTCGGCTCTTCCTCCTCCACGGCCGGCCTGTAGAGAAAGAAGATGTCGCCGCGTTCCAAGACCTCAGGCTGTCTTCTTGTCGTCATCTGCTTCTCTCCATTCTCTCAGTTCGGGCACCGTCGGCTTGAAGCGAGTTCCGGCGAGTCGGCGTCAAGAAAACCCCATGCGGCGGTCGCACTCGGCCGCGAGTTCTTGAAGCGCGTTCGACACTTCGACCGGATAGGCGAAGGGTTCGAGCTTGCGCAAGGCTTCCGGCAAATGCGCGAGCTGGTCTCGCGCATGCGCGCGGATCTCGTCAAGCGATGGCTTCGGTGCGCAGCGCCCACCCGCGCGCACGACAGGCTTCAGCAAGGCTTCGCCTGCACGCCGCTCGTCGATCAACGATAGAACATCTTTTGAAAACGTGCCTTTGCCGTCGCGCGCGCGCCAGACCTGCTTGCGTCCCGGATAGGTGGCCTTGCCTTCGGAGCGCTTGCGCCTTGGGATTCCCGCATATTCCTGGAGCTTGTAGGCACAATCGAGCGCCGGCGCATCGGATGATACATCGAGGCTCGTTCCAATTCCGTAGCCGTCGATCGGAGCAGCGGCGCGCGTGAATCGAGCGAGATCGTCTTCATCGAGTCCGCCGCTGGCGAATATGGTGACGTCGCCAAGTCCGCCGGCGTCGAGAATGACGCGCACGCTTCTCGCGTGGGCGGCGAGATCGCCGCTGTCGATACGCACCCCGTTCACTTTGATGCCGCGCCGCGCGAGCTTTTCTGCAAGAGCAACGACCTTCTTGGCGGCGCGTTCCGTATCGTAGGTGTCGATGAGAAGAACGAGGCCTTCCGGACGCGCCAAAGCGAAGCGCTCGAACGCGGCAGATTCGTCCGCATGCGCCTCGATGAACGAATGCGCCATGGTGCCGAAGATCGGAATGCCGAATTGCGGCTCGGCCAGCACCGTGGCCGTTCCGGAAAAGCCAGCGATGTAGCTCGCGCGCGCTGCGAGCAACGCGGCTTCGGCGCCATGCGCGCGGCGCGCGCCGAAATCGACAAGCTCTTTGCCGGGCGCGGCGAGCACCATGCGCGCCGCCTTCGAGGCGATGAGCGTCTCAAAATTCAGGAGATTCATCAGCCTCGTCTCGACAAGCTGGGCTTCCGGCATCGGCGCGGTCACGCGCAGGATCGGCTCATTGGGGAAGAAAACACTTCCTTCCGGCATCGCATCGACATCGCCTGTGAAACGAAAGTCGCGAAGATAATCGACGAGCCTCGGCGAGAACCGGCCGGATTTCGAAAGCCAGACGAGCGCGTCGTCGTCAAACCGCAGCGATGTGAGATAATCCATCGCCTGATCGAGGCCCGCGGCAATCAGGAATCCCCGCCGCGCCGGCAGTTTGCGTACGAAGAATTCGAAGACGGCGGTTTGCGTCATGCCGTCCGCCAGATAGGCGTCCGCCATGGTCAGCTCGTAAAGGTCGATGAGCAGCGGATCATCCTGCCAATGCATCGGAGAGTCTCTCATCGCGCCACGGCACTCGCCAGAAGCGCCGCGGAATCGAGAACCGTGAGTTTGCGCGTGGCAAGCTCAAGATCAAGACGGAACGGGGGAACGGTATCCGTCACCACCAGGCCATCCAGCGCATCGCTTGCGACGAGATCCTGCGAGCCGGGAAGAAACAGGCCATGCGTGGCGGCAGCAAAAACCCTTTTCGCTCCGCCCCTCCGGCATGCTTTTGCGGCGCGAAGCATGGTCGATCCCGTGGCGATCATGTCGTCGAAGATGACGGCAGTGCGGCCGCGCACGCCGGCCGGGATTTCTTCGGTGTTGGTAATATGATCGAGCCTTTTCTTGCCGATCGCCGCGGCTGGAATGTCCTGATGCATCTGCTCTTGAACAGCGTCGCGGAAGCGCTCGGCCCGTTTCACGCCGCCGAGGTCGGGCGATATGACCTCGACCTCCTCTTCGGCGAGCAAGGCGGCGAAATGCATCGCAAAAAGCGGCGCCGCTTCGATGTTGTGCGCTGGGACGCGGAAGGCATTCTCGAAAGCCGCCGCGTTGTGCACGTCGAGCGCGAGGATTGCATCCGTTCCCGCAGATTCGAAGAGCTGCGCCAGATAGCGAAGCGACAGCGGATCGTTTGCCCTCGTGCGTCGATCCTGCCGCGCGTAGCAGAGATAGGGGACGATTGCGGTGACCCGCGCGGCGCCCGCGTCCTTGAGCGCGCCGATCATGAACAGCAGATCGCAGAGCTTGCTGTGCAGATCGCGGGCAGGCTCGTCATAGAGCGACTGGAGAACGAAGACATCCAGACCTCTGACCTCGGCGAGAGGCCGCAGCATCCGCTCGCCGTCCTCGAACATGCGCTCCTCGTGCGCGGCAAGCGTGAGGTCGAGTGCCCGGGCGGCCTTCGCACCATAGGCGCGGCTCGCATCCAAAGCAAAGAGAAGGGGCGCGTTCATAGTCCGGTCCACATCGATTTCTGAAGCCTCTATGGGCTAAATGGGCTCAGCTGGATATCCGACAGGTCTGCACGGTTTCATCATTGCTCCAGGTCAACGGCTGGGCGGCGTAGGGCCGGCCCGCGAAGCCCAATGCCCTGTGATACAGCTCGGGATCTTCCATCGAAAGCTCTCCTGCTTTGCGCGGGCGACATTAGCGGAGCGGCGACGGCACGGCCAGCACGCAGTAAAGGCCATGTCGATTGAGCTGATCCAGGGTGGCGTGACGGCGCCTTCGTGGCCGGCAGCAGCGTGCCGAACCAGCCGACGCCCAGCCTGGCGCAGCGGATTGCGCCCAGCCATTTCGCCGTGGCGCGCGGCCGCTGATCCCTGCCGCGATCCACGTCGTTTTGATGCAAGCGGCCTTCATGGTACAGAGCAGGGATGAACGGCGGCCGAGCAGCCTTGTTAATTGGATGAAGGACGACGGGCAGAGATTTTCCTTCGACGATGATTTCGCGGCTGCTGTTTGTTGTCGATAATTCGGCTCGGCCGCCCTGTTCGCTTTGATGCAAAAATCCGCGAGGCCTCCATGTCTTATCGCGCCATCTGCTTCGTCATCATGCCGTTCGGCAGGAAGCCCGACATGTCCGGGCGGGAGATCGATTTCGATCTCATCTACAGGGACATCATCGAACCGGCGATCGGCGATGTTGGTTTTGACGCGGTGCGCGCCGACGAGGAGGTGAACGCCGGGCTCATTCACAAGGCGATGTATGAACGGCTCATGCTCAGCGAATATGCTGTCGCCGATTTGACGGTTTTCAATCCCAACGTCTATTACGAACTCGGCGTGCGCCACGCCGTCCGCCCGCAAACGACCGTCCTGATTTCGGCCGACGAAAGTCGCCTGCCCTTCGATGTCGGGCATCTGCGCACCCTGCCCTACCGACTCGACGAGAAGGGTCGGCCCAAGGACGCCGCCGGGGCGCGCGCCGCGCTTGCCAAGCGCCTCGAAGATTGCAAGCAGCATGGCGAGCCGGACAGTCCGCTGTCCAAGCTGCTCGACGGCTTCAAGCCGGCTGAGGTCGAGCACAGCAAGACCGACATTTTCCGCCAGAAGGTGACCTATTCGCAGGACTTGAAGAGCAAGTTGCGTAAGGCACGCGCGTTGGAGCGCGGCAAGAACGTCGCTGCGCTCGACGCCGTAAAGACGGAGCTTGGCGACATCGGTACGGTCGAGGCCGGCGTCGTCATCGACCTCTTGCTGTCGTATCGCGCCGCCGGCGCCTGGGACAGAATGATCGATCTTTACCGCGCTATGGATCCCGTGCTTCAGAAATCCGTCTTGGCGCGGGAGCAATATGCCTTTGCGCTCAATCGCGCGGGACACGGCGAGGACGCCGAGATCGTCCTTCAAGAACTCCTCGAAGATCGTGGCCCGTCCAGCGAGACCTATGGCCTTCTCGGGCGCGTCTACAAGGATCGTTGGGAGGCCGCCAAAAAGGCAGGCGATCTCGCAGCCTCCGGATGGGCGGAAAAGGCGATCGAGGCCTATCTCAAAGGTTTTGAAGTGGACTGGCGCGATGCCTATCCCGGCGTCAATGCCGTCACCCTGATTGCGCTCACTGATCCCGAGGATGAGCGCATCACGCGGCTCGCGCCGGTGGTGCGTTATGCGGTGGAACGCAAGATCGAGCGCGGCGGCGCGGATTACTGGGATTATGCGACGCTCGTGGAACTTGCCGTCATCGCGGGGCAGCTCGGCGAGGCTGTAAGATCATTGCCCAAAGCGCTCGCCAACCTCGACGAAGGCTGGAAGGCGGAGACCACGGCGCGCAACCTTTCGCTGATCGGCGACGCCCGGCGAGGCGCCGGCAAGGACGATGCGCAGCTTTCGAAGATCATCGCGGCGCTGGAAGCGCGGGTGAAGTGAAGGTTTCCGCGGTCGTATCGCCCGATGCTTCCCCGAGCCGCATGGCCGTTGAAGTATTTGTGGGTCTAAGATGGGAATAACGTAAGTCGGAGGAGCTCCTCATGCTCATCATCAAGCATCTGACGGGACCGCTCAAGGACAAAGAGGATCGTATCGACCCGAAATTGGATCGGGTGGTGTTTGGCCGAAACCTCGATTGCCAGGTCGTCTATCCGCCGGAATATACCATCGTTTCCCGCGAGCATTTCGCGCTTGACCGCAAGCCTCCGGGACCCGCCGGTCACTGGACAGTCGATCTGTTCGGGGAGCCCTATGTGGCCATCAACGGCGTTCCCGCCGAGCAAGGCCAGGCCGTAACAGAGGGAGAGACGTTTGAACTCGGAGCAAAAAGGGGCGGCGCCTCGTTCAGGGTTCACTTCGAAGCTGAGGCGCCGTTCGACAACAAAGCGCAGACCGGCAGGCAACAGAAGCGGCCCAATGTTTTCGTCGTGAGCAGCTTTGCACGCAGGATCGCTATCCTCGGTACCACGCTCGCCGTCCTCACAGCCGTAGCCGGTACTTGGGCCTATCGCACCGTGGCAGTGCAAATCCCCGCCGATGTTCGCGAACATTTGAGGAATGCGACATTTCTCGTCGAGGCCCCGGAGGGGGGAGCCACCGCCGTCGTGCTCGACCCCAGCATGTTCGGCCCCAATACGCCCAACCGCGTACTCGCAACCAACGGGCATGTCGCCGCTCTGTACGATGAACTGAAGCCGGGCGAGCAAATGCTAGTGCGAAGCCCCGGAGAAAACGGCCCCACGTATCAGGTCATCAAGCGCGAGGCTCATCCCGGCTATAAGGCCTTCCAGGCCTTTCTCAACGAGGACGTCCTGCGGACCCGAATCGCCCAACTTGACGAGGTGGGCGGCTATGACGTCGCCTTGTTATGGGTGAACCAAGACCTGAAGGACGACAAAGGCCAGCCAATCGTCGGCTTCGATCTTGCCACGACCGACGAGCTGAAAGCGCTTGCATCCGGCACTGTGGTCGCGACCGCCGGCTATCCTATGGAAAGCGTTACAGCCAGCGGATCCCAGATCTACGGCGCTACGCCCGAATATCATGACGGCGCCATCACCAGCCTGACCGATTTCTTCTTTCGGCCGGCCGATTTCGCCAGAGCCCAGCTCATACACCATGACCTGGCGGCGGCCGGCGGCTCCAGCGGCAGTCCGATCGTCGGGCGCAGCGGCCATCTGCTTGCTCTTCTCAGTGCAGGAAACGTGTATCAACCCAATAAGAACGGACCGCGCATCCCGAGCGGTGTCATGATAAATTATGGGCAAAGAATCGATTTGCTGCAGCATCTCATCAACGGCGATGCGGCCCAAGAAGTTCAGCAAGACCAACAATACTGGCAGCAGCAAATCAAACCATTCGATACGGGGCCAACGATAGTTGTCAAGTTGGAAACCCAACAGATCCAAGAAGACGATAATAACGACAAGATCACGTTGGATAGCGTCAGCCAGCAGGCCTCCACATTATCGCAACAAGACCGAATTAAATCCGCAAAGGGAGACTTCCAACGCCAGTTCGACTATCAAATTCCGGTCTCAACCGGATCCAAATACGTGTTCCTGGCCTACGCTTTTGACGGATCCCCTATACAAGTGTGGGTCTATAACGGCAACCAGCGTGTGGCCCAAGACGACAAACAGAGCTATGTCGCCACTGTCCGCTACCAAGCGACGAACAACGACAAGCTCGACGTCTGGGTCATCGCGCCCGAGGACAAGGACGTGAATTATTGGTTCATGGCTGAAAAGCTCAAGGTGCCGGGCACATGATCGGATGGGTAGCAGAGAGGCCGGCCAGGACGCCTCTTCTGTTTCTCCGCTACGCTACCTGCGCAAATCACGGTTTGAAATTCGCGGCCCCATCCACCACTTCTTTGAAGGTCTGCGCAGCGGCTTTTATGTAATCAGCGGTGACTCCCGGACCCAGTTGCACGTCATACTGAAAAATTAAGCTCTGGTCGGAAAGGAAGTAAGCTCTCACGCAGCATTCACCCATGTTCCAAGCGTTGACCCAGTTTTGGTTAACATTGGATGATTTGCCGAAGTTGGCAAAGAAATTCAGCATGGTACAGTCGCTGTTCTTGTCACAATTGCCTGAGAACAGAACGCCGCTGTAGAGATTCTGGCCCCAAAAGCTCGTGACGACCCATTTGCTCCCCTTGTTGTCCGTGTTTACCTGGCTCGGGTATGACTCGGCATTCAACAGCGGCACGAGCTGATCTGGCGTGATTTCCGTGATCAGCACGGGGCCCTGTCCGCTGGCTGGAGGCGTCGTGGTTGGAGCGCCGCCTTGCTGGGGAAACACGGGCTGCGCAACGGCCGGCCACGCAAATGTGAACGCGGCTGTGACAAGGATGGCGATTCCCGAGAGACGCATCGAATGCTCCTTGGGCTACTCTTTCCCCGTTCTGCCGAAGGGAGAACCAATTCCATGCGACGAACGAATGTCGCTCCGCAATCATTGAGGGTGACTTCCATCACGCTCAAAGGTTCGTGTAACGGATTATTTTGCGGTTTGAAAGAGTAAAATTAAATGGTATCAGTAAACTCCTCTTCCTGAGGTTTTCAGAGGCCAAAATGCACGATCTCATGACATTGGTCTTTGCCGCTTTAGCCGCGGGCTGTTCAGGCTCGCCTTGCTTGGCGGACTCGGCGTCCACGCCGCAAGATCCCTCAAGCAGAAGCGCACAGATGTCGCGTCCGCAGAGGACCTTTACGCTCTCCGACGAATCTTCCGTATCGGGGCTCATGGCGGCGGCACCCCAAGGAAGGCCGCAAATCTCCGGCTTCGACATCCTCAAGGCGAACGCAACGTCGGCCACCTCGTCCGTTCAGGATCTCTCAGACAGAAGCGCGCAGATGGCGCGTCCGCAGAGGACCTTTACGCTCTCCGACGAATCTTCGGTATCGGGGCTCATGGCGGCGGCGCCGCAAGGAAGGCTGCAAATCTCCGGCTTCGACATCCTCAAGGCGAGCGCAACGTCGGCTACCTCGTCCGTTCAGGATCTCTCAAACAGAAGCGCGCAGATGGCGCGTCCGCAGACGCCCCCTTGGCCGTCCTTCGATGAAACTGCTGGATCGGGGCTTATGCACATGAGGCCGCAAAGCTCTCCGCTTGGCTCGGGCTTCGATATTATCAAGCCGAACCAACAGACTTCACAGCCAAGCAAGTTCGACCTCAGCAGTCGTGTCGGGCTCGCAAGAGAAGAGGTGCTACCAAAGTAGGCAGCCCGATCCGCACGTGCTGAGACGACCCCTGAGTAAATCGACGACAAGCTCCGCTCGTTTCCGTCGGAACAGATCCTGCCTTGCTTTACAAATTCCTCTTGCGGCGCAGGCCTATCCGCCGCTGGCGGCGTTGATCATCAATGCGATGTCCTGCGCCGAGGAAGGCCGACGTTGGGGCGATACCGACAAAAGCCGCGTCATCAGGCTCACCAGAGGCTCGCGGAGACCGGCCGCCCCGAGTTCACGCGCAATCGCCTTGCCCCGGCGAGACGCGCCGGCAATTCCGAGAAGTCCCGGTTCCGGCGCCTCGGGCAATTGTCCGACGAGAATTTCGTAGCCGATCACCCCTAACGAATAGAGATCGCTGCGCGCGTCGCACCAACCCGCCTTCATCTGTTCGGGCGCGGCGTAAACCAGCGTCTTGGCCGCGTCCTCTGCTTCCCAAACTCGGCCGATCACGCTGATGCCGAAATCGATGACAACCGGCGCTTGAGCACTGCCATCGCGCAGAACGATGTTCTCCGGCTTCAGATCACGATGGACGACCGACCCGGCGTGAATCGCCGCAAGCGCATAAGCCAAGTTGGCGAGGAGCCCGAGTTTCTCGGGATATTCTAACTTGCCCTGCATCATCGCTTCGCGAAGGGTCTGCCCTTCGATGAATTCGCGCACGAGAAGAGCCTCGCCGTCCGCCTCGCGCATCAGCCCGAAAACTTGCCCGACGCCGGGATGTTTGACCCGCGACGCGGCCGCGACTTCCATTTCGGCGGCGTGGAGGCGATCCGCCTGCATAGAAGGATCATAGATGCTTTGGAGACGCAAACGCTTGAGCGCGACCTTGCGGCCGGTCTCGTAATCGTAAGCGCTCTCCACCGAGCCGAAGCCGCCTTTGCCAAGCGGCTCCCGCCCGTAGAAAAGGTCTTTGGAATTGGCGGTTATGACAGCCGGCGCCGATCCGGGCAGCCAGGCTCTGCCCGTCCGCCCACTTGCCGCGAGCTGTTCGAGAACCTTTTTTCTGTAGGACGAGAGCTGGCGCTCGACCGCCTGCTGCAAGGCCGCCGCAAGCGTGCGGTCGGCTTCTTCGCGGCGCTCCAATTGATCGAGGATCTTGCTTTTCAAGATCCGCGCACCGACCTCGCGGCCGGGGAGATCGTCGGCAAAATAGCGGGCGATCACCTTGCCGATCAGGTCCAGCGCCTCCTGATAATTCTTCTTGGCGAAAAGGGCCTCGGCCTCGACATGCCATTGCTCGATATGGCTAAAGTTTTCGGGATCGTCCGGCGGAACGAGCCCGCGTGCTTCGCCAAGGATCTTTTCTGCCTCGTCGATCTTGTCCTTCAACAAAGCGATGCGCGCACGTTCGAGCATGGTGAGATGGCGCAGGCGGGCTGTCGCACCGTTCAGATCGATGCTGGCCAACATCGCTTCGGCCGCATCGGCATCGCCCGAGACGACCAGCGCCTGCAAAGCATTGACGCGCGCCTTGCATATCTCCGAATCTTTGAGATCGGCGCCGCCGATCTCCAGCCCGCGTACGAGAAAGCGATGCGCCTCGTCCGCGCGGCCGATCTCGATGCAAAGTCGTCCGCTCTCTAAAATAGCGCGCGCCAGATTGAGACGGTCCTCGCTGGCCTCGGCGATGGTCCTGAGCAGCGCCAGCGAAGCCTCGCGGACATTGGCACGCCAGCTGTGAACGAGCGCGATGGCGCGCCACACCTCCGCCGTGGCGGCGCGGTCGCCGAGCTTCTGGAAAATATTGGCCGCCGTCTGCAAGTCGTCGAGCGCGTCAAAGCCCAGGCGGTTCAGCGCCAATCCGCGCGCGTGAAGCAGCCTCGCATGCTCGCGCGTGTCGCCTTGGCAAGCGGGTTCGAGCTCGCGCAGGTGCCCCACGATCTCTTCGGGCCTTACGTTGGCGTCGAGATCGCGGAACGCTTGATCGAGCGCGGCCGCGGGCGTGTCAGGCGGAGATGGCGTGCTCATATCGGGCGGAGACGGCGTGCTCATGGCGCTCCTCCTTTCATCGTGATGATCCGGCATCGGCGACCAGATCTGGCATGGGTCTTGCCCGGCTGGCGGATGGGCTCGTCGATCATCCGCCGGGTTCGATCGCTTTGCCTCTGAACAGGCGCGCCCATCCTTCGAGATCCTGCAGCATCAGGACCGCCACCCCATGCGCCTCGGCGCCGAGATCGCAAAAGGCCAGGGGACGCCGAGGGTCTATCCTCTCGACCCGAGCCTTTCGCTCCCTTAGCTCGTCCAGCATGTGATTCGATTGTTCGCTGAGAAGCTGCAGTTCGGCATAGCTGCGAATTCCTACGAAGGCCGCCGAGACGGCCGGTAGGACGATAGCGAGCGTCACGAAGAACAGGTCCCAGAAAGAGCCCCAATTCCAATAGGTCGCCGCCAGCTTCAAGACGACGACGGCGATGACCGCAATGAAACTCCACGCGCCCAACAACTCGAAGGTCCTGCCGGCGTCGCGCGCCATAGCGCGACGTACCTGATGATATTGCAACTGCGTCTTGATCAGGCCGTCGAGGAGCTCCTCGCGAAGAACATCGGGCAGCCATTCCTTCACGTCGCCGCGTGGCAGCGGCGCCGCGCGCTCGTAGGCTGCAAAGAGCCAGGCGACCCATGCGGCGCGGTCCGGCGCACCGATGGGAGCCGCCGCCCCGACGATTTGGACTTCCTGGGAATCCGAATCCAGCACAATGTCACGCACCGCCCCGAGGGAAACGGCGTTGCCAAGCGGGCCCAAAACCTGCTGCTTGCGGCACAGCTCCGCGAGCAGCCGATATTCGATCGAACGCCTGTGCCAATCGCCGCGGAGCGCCTTTACGGCAATCACACTTATGGTCCCGAGCACCACAAATTCCAAAAATGCCCAGAAGAAGACCGCCGGCTTCTCCAGCCGATACAGATCCGTGAGGTCGGCCTCGCCCACAGGCCCGTGAGACAGTTTCGCACGGACTATCGCGTCCACCACCTCGTGAGAAAGATTGGCGAGTACGCCGAAAAACAAGGCCAAGGTGGCAAGGATGAAGATCCACACGTAGCTCGAACGATAGCGCTTCGCATACTCTCCGGCGCGGGCATCGGCCGGATCGTAAAAGCCGAACCAATAGGCGCCAACGCGGTCCTTCGGGCGAGGCGACGTCTCGGGCAGCACCGTCTCGGCTGAAGGACGTTCGGGGCCGCGGCGCATCAGTTTGTCATAAGCCCGCTTGAGCGCCGTCCGCACGCATATCAGCGGCTCGGAGGCGCAACGCATCAGGTTGTCGTAAACCCGCCAAAAGCCTGGCACAGGACGCGGCTGTTCAGCGTAAAACTCGACCTCAGGCGACACATTTTCCGTTTGGCCCAACCGCACAAATCTTTCAATCGGACCGCGGCAATGAAGCGGCGTCGGCCCCGGCGGCAGAATTTGCCGCTTGAGATACCACCTTAGCTGATCTTCGGGAGCTTCGCCGGTCGGCCGAGGATCGCGCACATCCTGGATATCAGCGATCCAAACCGGGGATTTATCCTTATCGACGGCATGGATCCACCAGACCGGCACGCCGTTGCTTACGGCATACTCGATAATCTCCGCGGTGCCGCCGCGGCCAGCCGCCGGCTTGCCGTCCCAAATCGCGATGAGAACATCGCTGTGGCGCGCCACGAAGCGGCCGACGCTCTCGTAGGCGCGATTCTTGTCTTCACGATCGCCGTCGAGCGCCAGCCAATCGTCGCCCGCCTGCGCGAGCAGGTCGTTGAATTCTTTCAGCTCCTCATCGGCCGAGAGAGGAGCCGCGTCGGGCTCCTTGGTTGCATCGATACCGGTGAAGTCCTTTTCGTATTCGTCGCGCGCGAAGGGCATGGGCGCATACAATGCGTAGCCGAGATCGAGCGCGACTTTCGCCACCAGCCGATCAGTGCCACGCGCCAGCGGCGAGAGCAAGCGCATCACGGGCGCGGCGGGCCGAGCGTCATCGGCGTAGAACTTGGCCACGGCTTCTTGCTGTGCCAGGTCCTTTATCTCCCGGCACGCCAAGTCGAGCACCTCGCGCACTTTCTCGCGCAGCTCGTCGAGCCGTGCCGCATTCAATGTGCGGGCGCCGGTGACGCCAATGCGCAACGCGAGCCGCGGCCGCGGAGCAGCGTTCGAAGAAGCGCCTTTCGAATTAGCGAGGGTTTTCGTTTGGAGCGAATCCGTCGTCATCTCCGGGGCTTTCCCGAAAACATGACCGCGCAGAGCCGGCGAGGCTTCAACTTGCCATGAAGCGGGTTCGCGAACAAGCAGACCCGGCGGTCAGCGGATTATGACGGAAAGAACACGCGGCCCGCGCCGTCCCCTATGCCGATCTCGACAAGGCCTGCCGCGAGATTGGCGTGGAACTGGGAAAGACAGATGGGAATAGATTGCGAGAAGGAACGTCACGTGCGCTTGAGCTGCAACAACCCGTGCGGGTTTCTGTGCTTTCTGCGGAATCTCTACAGCCTGCCCATCAGAGCGAGAATGATGATGATCACGAGGATAAGGCCAATGCCGCCCGAAGGATAATAGCCCCAGCCGGAGGAATAGGGCCAAGTCGGCAGGCCGCCGATCAGCAAGAGAACGAGGATGATGATGAGTATTGTCGAAAGCATGCCGGTCTCCTCCGCCCATGTGCGCCGATTGGGCGCAGGTCAGTTGAACGCGAGCCCAACGGCAAGCTCGCCCTGCGGTTCCAAGTGCGCTGAATTCAATGTCGCTGGGTTTCCTGCCGGGAGCTTCCGCATGCTGCATGCAGCTGGTCGAGCTGGATCGAAGGCCGGCCCCTCGCGCTAATGCCCCTCAGATGCCCGATCCGTCTCCTTCGGGCGCATCGGGAAGCTTGGCGGCGAGGCCAGGCGTTTTATAGGGGGGTGACCACGCGGGCAAAGGCATCCAATTGGCGACTTCCCAATCGTCGTAGATGATCTCGCAATCCTGGTCGGAGTCGGTCGCCATCCAGCAATATTCGCTGTGCGACTTGGGCTTCGCCCAGCGCACGACATCGACGTCGGAGGCGCCCTGTTCGCTGGCCCTGATGACGACGATGATTCGGGTCCCGTCCTTGGGCGCGGTCGCCATGGGGCGACATTGCTCTTTCTCAGTCGGGCGCATGTCTCTCTCCGCACCTCAGGACCCATCATAGCTGCGACAGAATGGCAGAAGTCATGCTTCCCGAGCAAGTTCACCTGCTCGTTTCCTACCCTTTCGGCTCGGGCAGGTTCAGCCTGATATGCAGTTCGCGCAATTGCTTGGCGCTCACCGGCGAGGGCGCGCCCGTCAGCAGGTCCTCGGCCTTCTGGTTCATCGGAAACAGCACGACCTCGCGCAGGTTCTCTTCGCCGGCCAGCAGCATGACGATCCGGTCGAGGCCCGGCGCAATGCCGCCGTGCGGCGGCGCCCCGTAGTGGAAGGCGCGATAGAGGCCGCCGAATCTCTGCTCCAGCGCGTCCTCGCCGTAGCCGGCGAGCGAAAACGCCTTCTTCATGATCTCGGGACGATGATTGCGGATCGCGCCGGACGACAATTCGACGCCGTTGCAAACGATGTCATATTGGAAGGCCTTGATCGCAAGGATCGTCGCTTTGTCGGCGGGATCGAGCGCCATGAAGGCGTCGTGCTCGTAATTCGGCATCGAGAAGGGATTGTGCGAGAAGTCGATCCTTGCCTCCTCCTCGTTCCATTCGTACATCGGGAAATCAACGATCCAGCAGAATTCGAAGACGTCCTTCTTCGAAAGCCCGAGTTCCCCGCCGATCTTCTGCCGCGCCGCGCCCGCGAGCTTGGCGGCCTTCGCCTCCTGATCGCAGACGAAGAAGACCGCGTCTCCGGCGCCGACACCGGCCTTCTTTGCGATCGCCCGCTGCACCTCGGCAGGCAGAAACTTCGCGATCGGGCCTTTGCCGATGAGATCCCCTTCGCCTGCTTCGAAGACCACATAGCCGAGCCCCGGCGCGCCCTCGGCCTTGGCCCAATCATTCAGCTTGTCGAAGAAGGAGCGCGGCTGAGCCCCGGCGCCCGGCGCGGGAATGGCGCGCACGACGCCGCCCGTCTTGATGACGTTCTTGAAGGCGTTGAAGCTCACGTCGTCGCGCGCGAACTCGGCGCTGACCTCGGCGATAAGGAGCGGGTTGCGCAGATCCGGCTTGTCCGAGCCATATTTCAACAGCGCCTCGGCATAGGGGATCAGCGGGAATTTCTGAGTGACCGGCCTGCCGCCGCCGAACTCCTCGAAGAGCCCGCGCAGCACCGGCTCGATGGCCGCGAAGACATCCTCTTGGGTGACGAAGCTCATCTCCACGTCGAGCTGATAGAATTCGCCGGGGCTGCGGTCGGCCCGCGCGTCCTCGTCGCGAAAACAGGGCGCGATCTGGAAATAGCGGTCGAAGCCAGCCACCATGATGAGCTGCTTGAACTGCTGCGGCGCCTGCGGCAGCGCGTAGAACTTGCCGGGATGAAGACGCGAAGGCACGAGAAAGTCGCGCGCGCCCTCCGGGCTCGATGCCGTCAAGATCGGCGTCTGGAACTCGAAGAAGCCCTGCGCCTTCATCCGCGCGCGCAGGCTGTCGATGATCTGGCCGCGCAACATGATGTTCCTGTGGAGCTTGTCGCGGCGCAGGTCGAGAAAGCGGTATTTGAGCCGCATGTCCTCGGGATAATGATGCTCGCCGAAAACCGGCAACGGCAGTTCCGCGGCCGGCCCCAGAACCTCGATCTCGCCGACATAGACCTCGACGAAGCCGGTCGGCATTTCCGGATTTTCAGTTCCCTCGGGCCGCCGGCGCACCGTTCCATCAACTCGCACGACCCATTCCGAGCGCAGCTTCTCGGCGAGCGCGAAAGCCGGCGAATCGGGATCGACGACGCATTGCGTCACGCCGTAATGGTCGCGCAGATCGATGAACAGCACGCCGCCATGATCGCGGATGCGGTGACACCAGCCTGAAAGCCTGACCTCGGCACCTGCCTCGCTCTCGCGCAAATCGCCGCAAGTATGAGTACGATAGCGGTGCATCATCCCTGTCACGAGTTTCGAGGGACGCACGCCACGGCTTCGCGAAGCGCGTGCGCCTCGGTGTTCAAGACTTGTTCAAAGCATCGAGCGCTTCGCCGAAGCCGTGAAACGTCATCGGCAGGGAGATTTCGTCGCCGGCAGCGTCGCGGAACACGATGCTGCCCATCGCATTGAGACCGTGCCAATGCGCGACAGTGGCATCGGCCAAGGTGGCGTCGGCGAAACAGCCGCCCGGAATGCAGCGTTGCCAGTCGAGTTCGAGCCCCCACTTGTCATTCTCTTCGGTTCGGAGGTGAACCGAGCTCGGAAAGGATACGTTGTTCGGAAGAATGATGACCGCGTGCAGAGCCCCACCCGGGCTGGGCCGTCCAACCGAAATTTTGGCAATCGGGCCGGACTGATCCGGCGCCTCGATGGTCTGTGAAATCTCGCAGAAACGGGTTGCGGCCTCGCTCCCTCCGCCCTGCCGGCAGCGCAAGGACCAATCGCCATAGGGAGTGTTCGTCACCGCCGGTTGCGTCGGCTTCGTCTCCGGCTTGGCCGGCTTGGCCGGGGCCGGCTTGGCGGGCTCCGGTTTGGCCGGCCCGGCGGGCGCTGCCTCTTGCGCAAAGGCCGGGAGCGACAACCCGGCGACCAGGAGAAAGGCGGCGATGAAAGGGCGGTACGACATGGATTCTTCGGCGACGGAGGACGGAAGGCGCCTTCCTTATACGAGAATTCAACGGATCGATAGACCGGCGGCAATTTCGCCTGGCAGGGGCGTTGCCCGCGGCGGCCGGCCGCTTGCCGCCGCGCGGCGCGCCGTCGCTCCCCTGGCAGGGGATCAGCCGTTCCTTATATCTAAGCTATATGAGCTTGATTACGACGAGTCGCGAGTTGGCGGAGACCTGCCGCCGCTTGGCCCAGCATCCCTTCATGACGGTCGATACGGAGTTTCTGCGGGAGACGACCTTCTGGCCGAAGCTCTGCGTCGTCCAAATCGCCTCTCCCGAGGAGGCCGTCGCGATCGATGCCTTGGCGGAAGGACTGGATCTTTCCCCCTTCTTCGACCTGATGGCCGATCCAAAGCTCGTCAAGGTCTTTCATGCCGCGCGACAAGACATTGAAATCGTATGGAATTTAGCGAGGCTCATCCCGGCGCCCCTGTTCGATACGCAAGTCGCCGCCATGGTCTGCGGCTTCGGCGACCAGATCTCCTACGTCGAATTGGTGCAATCGATCGCCAAACTCACCCTCGATAAGTCCTCCCGCTTTACCGATTGGTCGCGGCGACCCTTGTCGGAAGCGCAGATCGACTATGCAATCGCCGACGTCACTCACTTGCGCGACATCTATCGCTATCTGCGCGGCAAGCTGGAATCGAGCGGCAGGCTCGCCTGGCTCGACGATGAAATGGCCCTGCTCACCTCGCCGGCAACCTATCAGCAGCACCCGGAAAATGCCTGGGAGCGGCTGCGCAATCGGGTGCGCAAGCCGCGCGATCTCGCCGTCCTGATCGAGCTGGCAGCGTGGCGGGAGACCGAGGCGCAAAGCCGCGACGTTCCGCGCGGCCGCGTGCTGAAGGACGATATGCTCATGGAAATCGCTCAGGCGGCGCCACGCACCGTGGAGGATTTGGCCAATTTGCGCGCCTTTCCGCGCGGCCTGGAGCGCGCGCGCGCCGGGATCGAGATTCTCGCGGCGATCCATCGCGGCCTCGCCCGCGACCCGAAGAGCCTCCCGAAGCTCGAAAGAGAACGCCGCTCCGGGGGCGGTGGCGCGACCGTAGAGCTTCTGAAAGTATTGCTGCGTCAGGTCGGCGAGGCGCATGGGGTGGCACCAAAGATGATCGCCACGGTCGAGGATCTCGAGGCGATCGCGCTCGACGATCGTGCAGATGTTGCCGCACTGTCGGGCTGGCGGCGCGAGATCTTCGGCGAAAAGGCCATCCAACTGAAACATGGCCGCCTCGCGCTCACCGTCGAAAACGGCAAAGTGGTCACGCTCGAATGGCGGGAAGCGGCGGGGGTGTGAGGGCGTTGTTGCAGCCTTGGTATCGGTTTGGGCGGTATTATGTAGCAACCGCCACAAGCGGTTTGCCCTAGCGCCGCGCGATGCGCGCTTCTCTTTGGCTTTTTAGTCGCGTTCAGCCCGAAGCGAGCGACAGGGCTTGATGGTCGATGCCTAGAGCGGAATGAATTTAGGCTGAGTCGATTTGGGATTCCCGAATCGGCGTAATTTTGATTCAACCTGCTGGCTGGGAGGAGGCCAGCATGG
>DATFNQ010000123.1:0-9651 GCA_035266305.1 Methylovirgula sp. | reverse complement strand
ACCATCCCGATCTCTCCAGCGCGTTCGCAAAAAAGTACGATTCCTCAAGCGGTGAAAAATCCGAACGACGGCGTGCGCCCGAAATCAACGAACCCAAAAGCTCGCGCAATGACGACGCCGTCATGAATAAGGGAGGCTAGGTTCCGGACCCGGGCGCCAAAGCCCCGACGCTCAAGCCCGTCCGGACCATCGTGGTCAACTCTGAGTGCGCTCTTCTGAATGGAAAAATGATGTTGTGAAGGCGGCTCTTTGCAAGCAGCATGTCATGCAAAGCCAGATAGTCGATGCCTGTGCTAAGGAAGCATTCGACCGCGTCGCGTGGCGTTTCAACGATGGGTTCACCCCTTATGTTGAATGACGTGTTCAACAGCACAGGTACTCCGGTCATAGCATCAAATTCCTTGAGCAGTCGGTAGAGACGCTCGTTGGTGTCCTGGCGAACCGTCTGCACCCGTGCTGTGCCGTCAACGTGAACGACCGCCGGAATCCTTTCTCTCCATTCCGGGCGAACCCGCTTGGCAAGCAGCATGAAAGGAGATTCTTCATCGCCTTCGAAAATCTCGTTGGCCCTTTCGGCAAGAACGATCGGCGCGAACGGCCTGAACGCCTGCCTGAATTTGACCCGTTTATTCAGTTTATCCTTCATCTCCGCCTTGCGCGGGTCCGCCAGGATACTGCGATTGCCGAGAGCACGGGGCCCGAACTCAGAACGGCCTTGAAACCAACCGATCACGTGGCCGTCAGACAGCACTTGCGCCGTATCACGGCATATGTCCTTGCTCGACGTATTTATTGTTGCAAGACGAACCAGCCATTTATCGGTGGCGACGCGCACATCTTCGTCTTTGTATTCGATGCCGAGATAGGCATGGTTCATAACATATGAGCGTGGGTTTTTCTGAAGCGCCAGATGGCCATAATAGGCACAGCCAATCGCAATTCCGTCATCGCCCGCCGCAGGCTGAATCCAAACATTGTCGAACCCCGCCTCTCGCACGAGGCGGCCGTTGGCGACGCAATTCAGGCCCACGCCACCTGCAATACAGAGGTTTTTGGCTCCGGTTGTTTTACGCAGCGAGATTGCCCGATCGAGAAGCATCTTTTCGGTGTCATCTTGAATTCGCCAGGCCAGGTCCTTCCAATGTTCCATGGATGGACTGGCTTGCCAGTTTTGATCGCTGTCCGGGAACCATGGTTGCTTAAACTGGTCAATCCAATCAGGGATGGCCAAATTTCCGTCTTTGATTTCGAGTAGCGGCTTCACCCGATCCGGATGTCCGTAAGGAGCGAGGCCCATTACCTCACCGCATTTGTTCCAATGGGCGAAAATGTAGCTTGAGACTCGGCTATATAACGCGCCGAGTCCTGACATGTTGTAAAACTCGTCGCTGAGAAACCCGCGCCTCGGCTTCAACCAAATTTTTTTCAGCGCTTCGATGGTGGATCCATTAAATCGGTAAAAACTCTCCGACTCGCGAGCCAATGGGTCAACCGGATCCGTTTGCGGATATTTTTCCATGACATCGGAGGCATAGCTGCCGACGCCGTCCACCACCATCACGACCCCTTCATCGAAGGGGCAGGCGGCAAACGCGCTGTAAGCATGTGCCAGATGATGCGATACCGTGACCACCCTTTCTGATTTGGAAAGGTATAGAGGGTTTTTCGCCGCTTGCGCGCGCTCCTCTTTACTAAACAACTCTGGTGCAAATTGATGCAGTAGCCGTTTCTCAATTTCATCGACCGGCATAACGTAGCAGTTGCGCACCACCAGATCCACGTCGTCCAACGAGATGCCCTCGGCCTTCAGGCAGTAATCTACGACCTCTTCATAAAAGCCACGGGCGTGCTTTTCACGGGTAATCCGCTCTTTGGCGATCGCGTATGCAATCTCACCATCGCGCAGCAAGCATGCGCTCACATCATGATCGTATGCATTTATCCCAAGTATATAATTGTGCTTTTTTGACATCGAACCTTTTCGCACGGAGTCCTGCTAAACGAATACGGATGTCATCAAGACCTTCTTCACCGTTCCAGATGATTGGTGGGAGGTCAAGTCGCAGGGCTGCTGGCGGCGAACGGAGAACCGAACTCGCCATCGGCTCTTCCGATCAACCGTCCCGGAGGTGCCCTCCGCGCCGAAGCCGCGACTTTGCAAGGGCTTGCGCGCCTTAGCAACTGCAGCAACTGCGGTGCACGATGGGCGCGTCCCGGCATCGATTGCGAGCGCGCGGTCGCCAATCTTACTTCCGAGCGGTGGCGATATTTGCCCATAGTGTCGCCACGGCGTTGCGGCCGCCGATGGTGCATGCTACTATTTGACGGTTCTGGGAGGATCGCGAAATGGCACAGATAGCTATCTGGTCGAAATTGAGCTCGAAAATCCTTGAGAGAACGCGCAAAGTGGGTCACGCTTGCGTCCGTGGCTTGGCGGTCATAGCCATTGTCGGGACTTATGGCCTTGGCCATGCTGTCGGCGTTATCGGCGTTTCCGGTCTCGCGATGACCGCTTCTACGACGCCTGCGGAGGCCTGGTGGAGAGGCAGGGGCTGGCACAGAGGCTGGTACAGAGGCTGGCACAGAGGCTGGCGCAGATGGTGATGCTGGTGCTATTATCACCCCGGCGCTGCGGGCGGTGACGTTGTAAGGCCGGCCTTGTTCAGTCCGGCCTTTTTTCATCTGAATCGGCGGCATGCCGCCATCTTCCGAGCGCGTACTTTTGGATAAAGCGCGCGTATCCGCACCGCAAGGAACATCCACTTACGGCTCCAAAGCGGGACATTCGGAACCCCAATTGCATTTTTGATGGTCTGCCTGTCTCACGGTGTACCGCTGAGCAATAATCAACGAACCTTAGGTTCCGGGAATAGCCGCTTAAGCAAAGAGAGCTAGTGCACTGACGCAGACATAGGATTCACGACGGTGTTGGAATGTGCGAGTCTGGGTCCATGGCCCAGATTGTCAGCATCATCCTCAACGCCGTTGATCGCAAGCGTCTCGAAGAGATTGCCGGCGACCGCAGTCGCCTGCTCAAGCATATTCAGCGGGCGAACATCATCCTTCTGTCGGCCTGCCGGCTCTCCGTTCTTGATGTGGCGCGACGCGCGGGCGTCAGCCGGCCCGCCGTGTGGCGCTGGCAACAGCGATATGGAGAGGAAGGCGTCGACGGTCTCCTGCGCGACAAGACGCGCAAGCCCGGACGGGCGCCGCTCTCCACCGAGATCGTCGCCAAAGTGCTGGCGCTCACCGAGAAGACGAGAGTGTGTCAATTATCCGAGCCCAATTATCTGGAATACTTTGTCAGGATGAAAGCGGGTACTAGGCCACGCTTGGCTTTTAGCTTGCTCCTTCAGCTCCGTTTCCCCATATTGGAAAGGCCTAGCCAACTGCGGCCTTGACCCGGCAGATTGGGAGCAAAGGATGTTCATTGAAACCGAAGCCACGCCGAACCCGGCGAGCTTGAAATTCCTGCCTGGCCGCACCGTCATGCCGGCCGGCACGCTTGATATCCGCAGCCAAGCAGGCGCGGCACAGTCCCCGCTCGCGCAGGCACTGTTCGAGATCGCTGGTGTCTCCGGCGTCTATTTCGGCGCCGATTTCATCACCGTGATGAAAGACGCCGGCGATTGGCAGGAGCTGAAGCCGGCAATCCTCGGCGCGATCATGGAGCATTTCGTCTCCGGCGCGCCCTTGCTCGCCGCGGGCGCGGCGGCCGATCCGCTGACGGAGCCTGACGAATTCTTCGCCCCGGAGGACGCCGAGACGGTCGAGACCATCAAAGAGCTCATCGAGACGCGCGTCCGGCCTTCGGTCGCAGGCGACGGCGGCGACATCAAATTCCGCGGCTATCGTGAAGGCGTGGTCTACCTCGCGATGAAGGGCTCCTGTTCCGGCTGCCCATCGTCCACCGCGACCTTGCGGCATGGGATTCAAAACCTGCTCCGCCATTACGTGCCGGTCGTCCACACCGTCGAGCAGATCTGAACCGGCCCTTTCCGAGCTGAATGCAGCCGAATGACAGGCACGAAAATCCTCGCGATCGACACGGCGCTGAACGCCGCGTCGGCTTGCGTCTATGAAGAAGGCGCGGCGGCGCCCGAATCGTCCGAAACGATCCTGATGCAGCGTGGCCACGCCGAGGCTCTGTTGCCGCTCGTCGATCGGGTTATGGCGCAAGCCCAGGGCGGATTCGCGGCGCTGGGGCGGATAGCAGTTACAGTCGGGCCGGGTTCCTTCACAGGTCTGCGGGTCGGCATTGCCGCGGCGCGCGCCATCGGGATTGCCTGCAACGTGCCCGTCGTCGGCGTCTCGACGCTTGCCGCGCTCGCCGCGCCTTTGATCGTCGCGCAGAAACCGGGCCTGGTCGCTGCCGCGATCGATGCCGGACACGGGAATGTCTATTTCGCCGCCTTCGGCGCGGACGGAAGGGCCATCGTCTCGCCGCGGGTTGCGCCGGTGCGCGACGCCGTCCGCCTGCTCGGCGCCGGTCCCATCCGCTTGGCCGGTTCCGGCGCGCCCATGCTCGCGATCGAAGCCTGGTCGGCGCACCTGGCAGCCGAGGTCGTGGGCGAGGTCGGCATCCCCGACATCGGCTTCGTCGCCCGGCTCGGACTTCTCGCCGACCCCGCGACGGCTCCGGCCAGGCCTCTCTACCTCAAGGCGCCGGATATCAAGCCGCAGGAGGCGAGCCACGTGCCGCTCGCGCGGCCCTGATTTTCATGTTCGGATGGTTCGAAAAGTCTTCGTCGATTCGCCGTATCGGGCCGGAATTCGGGCGCGCCTGCGCGAAGATCCATGCGCAAAGCTTCGCGCATCCGTGGAGCGCGGCAGAGTTCGAAAGCCTGCTTGCCGGCCGCGACATCGTCGGCCAGGCGGCGATTTCCGCCAGACTTTGGAATGCCCGGGGCGTCACCGGCTTCGTCTTGTCGCGGCGCGCCCTGGATACGGCCGAAATGCTGACCATAGCCGTGGCACCCGCCACCCGCGGCAAGGGAATCGGCAGCGCGCTTCTGGCGAGCCATCTCGCCGCCTTAGCGGCGGAGGGCGCCAAATCGCTCTTTCTCGAGGTCGAGGCGGACAATCGGGCGGCGCTTGCTCTCTATCAACGCTTCGACTTCCGCCAGGTCGGCGAGCGCAAGGCCTATTATCGCAAGGCCGATGGAAATCGCGCGGCGGCCCTCATTTTACGCCGGGACTTCGACTGATGTCCGCCAGTTTCAATCGTGGCCAGATCGCGGAAACCGGGATAAAAGGGGAATGTGGTCGGGCGCATGAACCACAATCGAGCTTTGTGAATTTCAGGCCTTAGATCTTGCCTCTTTCCGCGAGGTAGCGGCGAGATCCCAGCGAGGATCATGACCGAACTTTCCGATTCGCCCCGAAGGGCAGATTTCGCGGACCCCGAGACCTCGGGGCCGCCCGCGCGCAGAAAGCTGTTCATCAAGTCATACGGCTGTCAGATGAATGCTTACGATGCGCAGAGGATGACCGATCTCCTTGCTCCGGAAGGATTCGACGAGACAGAGCGGCTGAACGAAGCCGATCTCGTGATCCTGAACACGTGCCACATTCGCGAGAAGGCCGCCGAAAAGATCTTTTCGGAACTCGGCAAGCTGCGTGCCGCAAAGAAGGCGCGCCGCGCCGCCGGCCTTGCGACGAAGATCGTCGTCGCCGGCTGCGTCGCACAGGCCGAAGGGACGGAGATTCTCGGCCGCGAGAGGGCGGTCGATGTCGTGGTCGGGCCGCAGAATTATCATCGCCTCCCGCAGCTTTTGCGCCGTGCCGACGCCGTCGTCGACACGGAGTTCCCCATCGAGGACAAGTTCGATCATCTGGTGAAGGCGACGCCAAGCCAGACACGGCAGCGCGGCGTCACGGCCTTCGTGACGGTGCAGGAAGGTTGCGACAAGTTCTGCACCTTCTGCGTGGTCCCCTATACGCGAGGCGCCGAATATTCGCGCCCCGCCGCGAAGATCCTGGCCGAGGTCGAAGAACTCGCCGCCGCAGGCGTGAAGGAGGTCACGCTGCTCGGTCAAAACGTCAACGCCTACCACGGCGAAGGCCTCGACGGGCGCAGCTGGTCGCTCGCAAAACTCTGCGCCCGGCTCGCGGAAGTGCCTGGGATCATCCGGCTGCGCTATACGACGAGCCACCCCAATGACATGGACGACGAGCTCATCGCCGCGCATCGCGATCTGCCGGCGCTGATGCCCTATCTCCATCTGCCGGTCCAAGCCGGCTCGGACCGCGTCCTCGCCGCCATGCACCGCAAACATGGGCGCGGCGCCTATCTTGATCTCGTCGGACGGCTCCGCGATGCCTGCCCCGATCTCGCGCTCTCCTCCGACTTCATCGTCGGCTTCCCCGGCGAGACCGAGGCGGATTTCGCGACAACGCTCGATCTCGTCCGCAATGTGGAGTTCGCCAGCGCCTTTTCGTTCAAATATTCGCCGCGGCCCGGCACGCCGGGGGCCGAGTTTCCAGACCAGATCGACGAGGGGATCAAGCGCGAGCGCCTCGCCCGGCTGCAAGACCTCCTCGAGGAACAGCGCCAGGCCTTCAATCGTAAGATGATTGGCAAGACTCTTGCTGTCCTGTTCGAAAAAAAAGGCCGCCATCTCGGTCAAATCGTCGGCAGGTCTCCCTATCTTCAAGCGGTCCAGGTCACGGCCTCGGAGCATCTCATCGGCACCTTGTTGCCGGTAGAAATCGTCGCGGCGGGCGCGAACTCCTTGTTTGGGCGACTTGCGCGCCCCGAGGCAGGGGCTGGCATCGAAGAGGTAAGGGCTTGAGATCATCGGATCCTTCGCTATCGTCGCTGAGACCCGATGGCGCGCGGCCGCCGATCACCTCAGAGGCGCCTGCCGAGATCACCTTGGCCTTCGATGACAATCGCCACGCCTCGCTGCTCTTCGGGCTCTACGACCAGAATCTCGCGAAGGTCGAACGCCGGCTCGGCGTTCTCGCCAATGCCATCGGCAACCAGGTCACGATCAAGGGTCCCGCGGAAGCCTGCGAACAAGCCCGCCATGTGCTCGAAAACCTCTACGCGCGCGTAAAACTCGGCCAGCCGGTGAGCCTGGGCGATGTCGATGGCGCGATCCAGGAAGGCGTGCTGCAAGGCAGCCTGTTTCCCAACGCCGAGATCGGACGCGCGGTTTTCGAAGAGATCGCCACCCGCCGGCGCGGCGTGGTGCGGGCGCGCAATGCCGCGCAGGACCTCTATATCCGCTGCCTCAAGCGCCACGAGCTCTGCTTCGCCGAGGGACCGGCCGGCACCGGCAAGACCTGGCTCGCGGTCGGCTATGCCATCTCGCTGCTCGAACAAGGCATTGTCGAGCGCCTTATCCTGTCCCGCCCGGCCCTCGAGGCCGGCGAGCGGCTGGGGTTCCTGCCGGGTGATATGCGCGAGAAGGTCGATCCCTATCTGCGGCCGATCTTCGATGCGCTGAATGATTTCATGGATGGTCGGATGATCGAGCGCGGCATGCAGACCGGCATGATCGAAGTCGCGCCGCTTGCCTTCATGCGCGGCCGCACGCTGAGCAATGCCTGCGTTCTGCTCGACGAGGCGCAGAACACGACGTCGGTGCAGATGAAAATGTTTCTGACGAGGCTCGGCGAAGGCTCGCGGATGATCGTCAACGGCGATCCCTCGCAAACCGATTTGCAGCCGGGCCAGGTCTCCGGTCTCAGCGAAGCGATCGCGCTGCTGTCCGGGCTCGAGGGAATCGGCCATGTCCGCTTCGTCGAGGGCGACGTCGTGCGCCATGATCTCGTCCGCCGCATCGTCACGGCTTACGAGGACCGCTTGCGCGCCGGCCGGCACAACGGGAGCCCGCGCCGATGAGTGACGCTGGCCCTAGGATCGAAATCTCAATCGAATGCGAACTCTGGTCGTCGCTCGGGAACGTCGACGAATTGGCTGAGGTCGCGATCGCCGAGTCGATCCGGCAATCGCGCGTGAGGCTCTGCCCCGGCGCGGAGATCAGCATTCTCCTGTGCGACGACCGTTTCATCCGCGCCCTCAATCTGCAATGGCGCGGTTGCGACGCCGCGACCAATGTTCTGTCGTTTCCGGTCCCGGGCGAGGTCGAGGAGGCGCGCGCGCTCGGCGACATCGCGATTGCCTTCGAGACGACCGCGCGGGAGGCGGAAGAGGAAGGCAAGAGCTTCACAGACCATTTCATCCATCTTGTGGTGCACGGTTTTCTGCACCTGATAGGTTATGATCATCAGAACGAGGCCGAGGCGACGGCCATGGAACGGCTCGAACGCGACATTCTCGCCGCCCTTGGCATCGACGACCCCTATCGTTCGACCCTCGTCGGAATTGCCGAATGAGCGTGAACGGCGACAACGATAACGGCAGCGAAAGACCCGGCGCCAAGCCGAGCCTGTTCGAGCGGCTGCGCGCGCTATTCGGCCTCGAGGGCGCCTCGATTCGCGACGACGTTCAGGAGGCGCTCGAAGATATTTCGGCCGCCCCAGAGTTCTCGCCGCTCGAACGGGCGATGTTAAAGAACGTCCTGTCGCTCCACGAAGTGCGGGTGGCGGACATCATGATTCCGCGCGCCGATATCATCTCGGTTGCCTCTGATTCGACGCTGGCCGAGGTGCTCGACGTGTTTCGCACCGCCGGTCATTCGCGCCTGCCTGTGCAGGGTGAGAATCTCGACGATCCGCGCGGCATGATCCACATCCGCGACTTCGTCGATTTCATTGCCGCGGCCACCGATGGCTTCAAGCTCGATCCGACGCAGCAAGGCAAGCCGGGCTTGGCCGAAATAAACTTGGCGGACTCGGGCCTGCTTCGTCCGGTTCTCTTCGTGCCTCCCTCGATGCCGGCTCTCGATCTTTTGGTGAAGATGCAGACGAGCCGCACTCATATGGCGCTCGTCATCGACGAATACGGCGGCACCGACGGCCTGGCTTCGATCCAGGATATCGTCGAGATGATTGTCGGCGACATCGAAGACGAGCATGACTATGATGAGAGCCCGAAGATCGAGCGCGCCGAAGACGGCAGTTTCATCGTCGATGCCCGCGCCAGCCTCGGCGACGTCTCGCAAGTGCTCGGCCAGGATCTCAGCACCATCGTCGATGCCGAGGATGTCGACACTTTGGGCGGCCTCATCACGAGCCTCGCCGGACACGTGCCTGTGCGCGGCGAGATCCTGAGCGAGGCCGGGCTCGAATTCGAAGTGCTCGACGCCGATCCGCGTCGGGTGAAGCGGATCAAGATCCGCCGCGCAGCCTTGCCGCCCAGCCCGGAATCGGGCGACCCCGCCGAGACGGAAGAAGACGGCGCGGAACACCCCCCACGAAGCCTGGGCGCCTTAGCCACGCGCGGCAAAAGCCGGTAAATTCTCCCTGATTCGTTCCGCAGGGGAATCGGCGGACAAGCCAGGAAGCCGGCCATGTATTCGATCGCGGAATTTGTCATTCTCTCGGGCGGCTGGCGACGCCGCGCGATCGCCTTCCTCGCCGGCGCGGCCGGCGCGCTGGCCTTGGCGCCCGTCGATTTTCTGCCCGCGATCGTCCTGCCGATGACCGCCGCCGTCTGGCTGATCGATGGCGCGGCGGAAGCCAAGCAGGGTCTTCAGCGCCTGCCACTCGCCTCGTTGAAGAATGCGTTCGGCGTCGGCT
>DATFNQ010000122.1:0-12472 GCA_035266305.1 Methylovirgula sp. | reverse complement strand
CGCATCGATCTGCGCTCGAGCCGAAACCATGCCCGACTTCCTCCTCGAGCTTTTTTGCGAAGAGATCCCGGCCCGCATGCAGGCGCAGGCGGCGCTGGACCTGAAAAGGCTTGTCACCGACGCGCTGGCCGAGCGCAATCTGTTCGGCGATTCGGCGGGAAGCTTCGCGACGCCGCGGCGCTTGACCCTCCATATCGTCGGCCTGCCGGCGCGCCAGCGCGACACAAGCGAGCTGAAGAGGGGCCCTCGCGTCGACGCGCCCGCGGCGGCGGTGCAAGGCTTCCTGAAGAGCGCCGGCCTCGCCTCGATCGAGGCGGCGCGGATCGAGAAAGATCCGAAAAAGGGCGACTTTTATGTCGCCGTCATCGAAAGGCCGGGACGCGACACGGCCGAGGTTCTCGCCGAGATCCTCCCGCCGATCTTGAAAACCTTTCCCTGGCCGAAGTCGATGCGCTGGGGGGCGGAATCGACGCGCCCCGACGCCTTCCGCTGGGTGCGGCCGTTGCATGCGATCCTTGCGACCTTCGGTCCCGAGACGGAAGAGCCGGAGATCGTTCCCTTCTCGGTTGCCGGCATAACGGCCGGCAACATCACCCACGGGCATCGCTTCATGGCGCCGGGCGAGATTCGCGTGCGCCGCTTCGACGACTACGTGAGCGCGCTCGAAAGGGCCAAAGTTGTTCTCGATCCGGCCCGCAGGCAAAACATCATCCTTTATGACGCCCGCAGCCTCGCCCATGCGCAGGGGCTCGAACTCATCGAGGATGACGCGCTCCTCGAGGAAGTCGCCGGCCTCGTCGAATGGCCGGTCGTGCTGATCGGCAGCTTCGATGAAGCTTTTCTCGCCCTTCCGCCGGAAGTGATCCGTGCGACGATCCGCACGCATCAGAAATGTTTCGTGCTGCGCAGCGCGGCGACGGGCGAACTCGCGAATAAGTTCGTGCTCGTCGCCAATATTGTCGCGCGGGATGGCGGCGCGGCGATCGCCGCCGGCAATGGCCGCGTCGTGCGCGCCCGCCTCGCGGACGCGCAATTCTTCTATGAGACCGATCTTCAGGTGAAGCTTGAAGACAGGCTGGCAAAGCTCGAGGGCATCATCTTTCACGACAAGCTCGGTTCGCAGGGCGAGCGAGTCGAAAGGCTCGTCTCTCTGGGGCGCGCGATCGCGCCCTTAGTCGGCGCCAACGAGGAAGCGGCGGCCCGCGCGGCCCGGCTCTGCAAGGCGGATCTCACCTCCGAAATGGTCGGCGAATTCCCCGAGCTTCAGGGCCTCATGGGCAAGTATTACGCCCTTGCGCAAGGGGAGGCCGCGAATGTAGCGGCGGCCATTGAGGACCATTACAAGCCGCAGGGTCCTTCCGACCGCATTCCGACCGAGCCGGTCGCCATCGCCGTCGCGCTGGCCGACAAGTTCGATACGCTCGTCGGTTTTTTTGCGATCGATGAGCGGCCGACCGGCAGCAAGGATCCTTTCGGGTTGCGCCGCGCGGCGCTGGGGTTGATCCGGATTATTTTGGAGAACTCAATTCGATTGCGCCTTGAAGTCATTGAAACATACGCGCTCAGAGAGCTTGCTAATCAAAACCATTTGACTGTCCGCAAGAATATAGGGATCTGGGCTGAGCTGCCGGCTGGGATGGCTTCACCGCTTCAGGAAGTTGTCGAAGCAGTTCCCAAGGCGATCAAAGCGATGGGACTGGATGCCTTTTTCGCGGACCGTCTGAAAGTCTATCTGCGCGAGAAGGGCTCGCGTCACGACCTCATCGATGCGGTTTTCGCGCTGGAGGGCCAAGACGATCTCCTGCTGACCGTGCGCCGGGTCGAGGCGCTCGGCCGGTTTCTCGAGACCGAGGACGGCGGCAATCTCCTGGTGGGCTATCGACGCGCCGCCAATATTCTCCGCGCAGAGGAGAAGAAGGCGGGCAGTGAGGAGGCGCGCGCCTATGCAGCGCCCTTCTCGCCGGATCGCCTCGTCGCACCGGAAGAGAAGGAGCTGGCGACGGCGCTCGCCCGCGCCGCCACGGAGGCGGGCGCCGCGATCGAGACGGAAGATTTCGAGGCGGCCATGCAGGCGCTCTCGCGTCTGCGCGGCCCGGTCGACGCGTTCTTCGACCATGTGACGGTGAATACCGAGGATCCGAAGCTGCGGCTCAATCGGCTTCGGCTGTTGAGCGCCTTGCGCGACGCGGTTCATCGCGTGGCCGATTTTTCCAGGATTGCAGGATAGGCTGATCCAATCAGCATTTCGGACGTGCGCTGCGCATCTTCGGGTGCACTTGCAACCCTATATGTCGGCTTTATTTCGCGGCCCTTCCTTCCCCCTCGATCCTTTACGGCCCTTTGCCCAAATTGGAGTCCGAGCCGAAGTTCGGCCTTGGAGACCAAGATGAGATTACGATTTCGATCCATGCAGAGCCGGCGAACTGACGGAGGCTCGCATGGCTGATTTGCACGGGTCCGTCGCGCCGCATTTCCTCGTCGGGCGCGACCGACACGGTTGGGTCGTCGTCGAAACCCATGGGCTTTGCGGCGGCCTCTTCTGCGATGAGGCTGCGGCGCTGCGCTACGCGAAACGAGAGAGCCAGGGCTGTTCGGCCGCAATCGAGATCTCTCGCCGGCCGCTCGATCTGAAGATCTCTTAGGACATGGAGCGGGGCAGGACAAAGAGGCATCGCCACAGCAGGAAGCCGCACGGCCGGCGCATTCACTCGACGTCGAGCGGCTCAGTTCCGGCCGGCTTGCCGTCGGCGCCGAGCGTGATCTTCTCGATCCTCTGCTCGGCGCTTCTCAAAAGCGCCTCGCAGTGTTTCTTCAAAGTCTCGCCACGCGCATAGATGGCAATCGATTCCTCGAGCGCCACCGCGCCCTTCTCGAGCTGATCGACGATGGCTTCGAGTTGAGCGAGCGCCTGTTCGAAGGGCAGGGCGCCGATATCGTCTGTGTCTTCGGGCAAATCTTCGCTCTCGTGGGGGTGAATTCCGCCCGACTTATAGCACGACAAACAAAGGCGAGCAGGCGAGATTTGCGGCGTGCCGCTCAATGCAGGTCGATGGCGAAGGGCTCGCCTTCGACACAGTCCTCGCCGCGGCCGATTCGCTCGATCGCCGCGACCATGCGGCCGTCGCGGCACAGAATCCTGTCGGCCAAGGCGACGAGCCGCGCATTGGGCGTGGCGGTCGCAGAGGCACGCCGCAGCCTTTGCGCGATGTCCTCTTCACAGAGGTGCGGACTGAGCGCGCAGGCGGTGATGAAGGCCCCCGCGGTCGAGCGGCTGACGCCGGCAAAGCAGTGGATGAGCAAGGGCTGCTCGCGGTCCCACAGCCGGACGAAATCAAGCAGGGTTGCGACATGCTCCTCGCCGGGCAGGACTTGCCCTTCCATTTCCGTGGTGATGTCGGAAATGCCGACGAAAAGATGCCGCTCGGGCGCGATCGCGGCGGGGCGGTCAACCCTGATCTCCCGGTTGATGAGGGTGACGAGCGTGCGCGCACCGGTCACCTCGGCGACATCGAAAATGCGGAAAATCGAGCAGACGTGAATGCGCGACACGCGGCGATCCTGTTTGCTTGGCCGGTCCGATCAATCGATCCGCCGATCCGTTCTAATCGTGCCCCGTTAAAGATCGGTGCCATCCGCGACCGGCCGCACGGGTACACACATCTTCGTCAACTTCATGACCGAAGCGGCGGCTCGTTTGGCGCCGGCCCCCGAGTTCTGCGGTGCACAGACTATGCCTTGGACATCGAAGACACATTCTCGGATTGCCCGATCAAAATTTGGAGTTCGGCGAGGAAGCGTTCGGCCGCGAGCTGCGGCGGCCAGGGCTCCCAGGGGGTTCCGCTATAGACATCGACGAGCGGATCTTTCACGAGCGGCTCGAAGGGAATGCGCAGAACGTGGTGCATTTCCTCCTCGGTCCAGCCGACCACGCGCACCGCTTCGGTCGCGGCGGCGATGCGATCGGCCTCCTTATGCGCGCGCCTTTCCTTCTCCGTCCAGGCCGGGAGGCCATAGCGAATGGCGATCGCACTTTCAAGCTGAGCAACCAATTTACGATAGGCCTCGCCGAGGAATGGCTTTAGGACCGAGATGCAGTCGAAGCCGAGCAGGCCCTCATCCGCGTCGTGCAGCAATTCCCGGAGATCGGCACGGGGATCGTTTGCGCCGGGTAAGCGGATCCGCCGCAGCTGAAGCACGAGCAGCGAATGCTGAGCGACCGACAGCGGCAAAGGCCAAGCCGAGTGGCCGCCCCAGCGGTAGGTTCGGGCGAGACCCAGCGCAAGATCCTCGTCCTCCCAATCGAAGGGCGTCGGATTGAGCAGGTCGAGCCGCTTGCCGGACAGAAGCCGGACCCAGGCGCGCGCCTCGGGCATCGAAACTTTCTCCTTGGCAAAACACATTCGTGAACCGGCAGGTCCTGCCAGAGATAGGCATCTTGGTCGTTCGGGCTTACAATTTCCAAGAGATAATTTTGCGCATGGGCAGTGAATGTCTTTCGTAAGCCGCTTCTTCGGAGCTGATGCCAGCAAGCGCGGTGCATCGGCGCGAATCTACATCGATCTCACCGATGTCGTCGGTCATGCGATCTGGCACGCGACCGGCGCCGGAATCCAACGAGTCCAGCTTGAAGTCGCCACCGCGCTCGTTCGCTCCGATCCGGACGCAGTTCCGTTCAGCCTCTATGGCGACATCTGGCGCGATCTGCGCGCGTCGGTCGAGGAGGCGGATGGCGATCCCGAGCGGCTCTATCCTCGGCTGAGAGAGTATTTTCCCTATCCTGGTGCTTAACCTTCCTTCATGAGGCCGGTGCATACGGCGAAGCTGCTGAAGGCGCGCCTTGGCGCGCTTCGCGACAGGCTCACCTCGCGAACACCGCGATTGAATTCCGATGATACGCTGTTCGTCGGCGGCCAGTTCTGGATGAGCCGGACCATCATCAAGCTCTGCAAACGCGCCGCAGCCCGTGGCGCAAACCTCATCGTTCTGTTTCACGATCTGATCCCGATCACCAATCCGCAGTTCACCGGACATGACTTTGCCGATGAATATCGCGAAGTGCTGCGCCTGCCGGCGCATTTCATCCTCACGACGGCCTTCAATGCGAGCGAGCTGGAGGCGGCAAGGAAGGAAATGGGCGTGGGGCCGCCCGCGGCCGTTTCTATCGTTCCTTTGGCCGAGGAGTTTCCAGGCGCGCAAAGGAACGAACACGTGCTTCTGCCGCCGCGACAGGTCGAGAAGCTCGCCGGCCGGCCGTTCGTGCTTTGCGTCGGGACGGTGGAGGTCCGCAAAAACCATATGGCGCTCTTGTCGGTCTGGGAGGAGCTTGAGGCAGAATTCGGCGACAGCCTGCCGAACTTGGTCGTCGCCGGCCGCAGAGGCTGGAAAGCGGAAGCCGTATTGCGCAGACTTGATGACGTGGCTTCGGACGGCCGGATCATCTTCGCAGAGGCGCCCAGCGATGCGGCTTTGCGTTGGCTCTATTCGACCTGCCTATTCACCATTTTTCCGAGCTTCTTCGAGGGATGGGGTTTGCCGGTGGGGGAGAGCCTCTGGTTCGGCAAGCCTTGCGCGGCATCGAACACGAGTTCGATCCCACACGTGGGTCGCGATCTTTGCCTCTATTTTTCACCCGACGATCCGGCGCAGATCAAGCAAGCGATCCGTCGCGCCTCGATCCCGAAATCCGCCGATCCTTTGAGGCCAAGATCGAAGCCGCCCGGTTGCGGACCCGGGCCGAGGTCGCGCGCGACATCGAACGCGTGATAATTTGGCGCCGGCCGATGCCGGCGGTTCCTTCGCTCGAAGCTGGCGCGTTCTGAAACGAACGCGCGCGCGTTCATTCAGGCGCTTTGGCCAGGGCGCGACATGCCTCATGCCGCCAGCAGCTCACGAGATGGTCGTTGACTATCCCGGTCGCCTGACAGAAGGCATAGACGATCGTCGGGCCGCAGAATTTGAATCCGCGCTCTTTGAGATCCTTTGAGATCTTCTCGGAGAGGGGGGTCGAGGCCGGTAGCTGCTCATGTCGGCGAAAGCGGTTCTGGATGGGCCGGCCGTCGACGAAGCTCAACAGGTAGCGGCCGAAGCCCGCATGCTCTTGCAGCTCGAGGAAGGCGCGGGCCGAGCCAACCGCCGCCTCGATCTTGGCCCTGTTGCGGATGATGGCCTGGTCCTGCATCAGCGCCGCGAGCTTTTTTGCGTCATAGCGGGCGATTTTTTCCGGATCGAAGCCGTCGAAGGCGCGGCGGAAGGCGTCGCGCCGGCGCAGGATGGTGATCCAGGAGAGGCCCGCCTGGAACCCGTCGAGGATGAATTTCTCGAAGAGCGCCCGGTCGTCGTGCTCGGGCACGCCCCATTCCTCATCGTGATAGGCGAGATAGAGCGGGTCCTGCCCCGGCCACGGGCAGCGGCTCTTGCCGTCGATGGAGTGCAAAGTGCCAGTCAATTGGGCGGTGTCACGTCTATTCCAGCGTCGCCGGCCCTCAGGCGGATTCCGGCGCTCCTGGCGTCTTCGAGGCGGTCGAGCCGGAGCATGGCAAGCCCTTCCGATCCGGCGGTCGAGCCGACCTGGCCGATGCTGATCTCCCCCATCATCACTTCGCTGCCCGGCATCGGTGGCGGACCATCGAAATGGACCTTCAAGATTCGCTTGCGGGCCGAATTGCGGAAATGGACGCGCGCGACGACCTCCTGGCCGGGATAGCAGCCCTTCTGGAAATCGACGCCGTTCAGCCAATCGAGATCGGCGTCATGCACGAAGGCGTCGCCATAGGCAAAGTCGATCCCGCCCTTGGGCACGCCGAGGGCGATGCGGCGCGCCTCATAGACGTCCTGCGGGTCTCTTGCGAATTCCGCCAGTTTGGCTGGCGCGGCAATGAGCCGGAAACCGAGTGCCCGCATGCGCGGATCGGCGAAGGCCATGCTGTCGAAAGCGCGCGGCTCCGCGTCGCCCCAGATTGCCGCGACCCCGAGCCTGTCGCTCACGTCTTCGATGCCGATCTTGGCGCGCAGCTTATGGAAGTTGAGCTTCTTCAGGAGGTCCGGGACCTGGTCCCTGACGCAATCGAGGAGATAGCCGGCCTCCGGCCCCTCGGGCAGGGGGACCACGAAGAAATCGAAGAGCAGCTTGCCTTGCGGCGTCAGGATGGCGGCATAGCGGCCTTCGCCCTGGCGAATGCCGAGCATGCTGTTGGTCGCGAGCCTGTGCAGAAAGGGAGTCGCCTCGCCGCCGGCGATGCTGATGACGCCGCGGTCGGCGAGAAGGCTTGCGCCTCTGTCCATGTAGGTCCCAGCTTGCGTTCGTGGTCATCCGTATTTAATCGGCTTGGTCGCGAGAGCAAGCGCAGCGGCCGATCCGGCCCTCACACGAAAGTCGAAACCAATGGCCTTCGATCTTGTTGTGAAAGGCGGGACGTTGGTTAATCACGATGGGGTGGGCGCCCGCGATATCGGAATCGTCGGCGGCAGGATCGCCGAGATCGGCAATCTTGCCCGTGCCGCGGCCGGCGAGATTGTGGATGCCGCCGGCCTCCACGTCCTGCCGGGCGTGATCGATTCCCAGGTTCATTTCCGCGAACCGGGATTTCCACAGAAGGAAGACCTCGAATCGGGCTCCCGCGCCGCCGTGCTCGGCGGCGTCACGGCCATCTTCGACATGCCGAACACCGATCCGCCGACCACGAGCGCCGCTCAACTCGCGGATAAGGTAAAGCGCGCAAGGCATCGCATGCACTGCGATTTCGCCTTCTGGGTCGGCGGCACGCATGACAATGTCGAGGAGATTCCCGAGCTTGAACGCCTGCCGGGCGCGGCCGGGATCAAGGTCTTCCTGGGATCCTCGACGGGCTCGCTCCTGGTCGCCGACGACGAGGGCCTGGCCGCGATCCTCGCCAAGACGCGGCGGCGCGCCGCCTTCCATTCAGAGGATGAATATCGGTTGGAGAGCCGCAAGGCGCTGCGCGTTGCGGGCGATCCTGCCTCGCATCCGGTCTGGCGCGACGAGCGGGCCGCGCTTCTCTCGACAGAGCGGCTGGTGCGGATCGCGCGCGAAAAAGGCGCGGCGATCCACATCCTTCACGTCTCGACGGCCGAGGAGATCGATTTTTTGGCCGGGCACAAGGATATCGCCAGCCTCGAGGCGACGTCGCAGCACCTCACCTTCAGCGCCGAGGATTATGCGCGGCTCGGCACGCGGCTGCAGATGAATCCGCCGGTGCGCGCGGCGCGCCACCGCGAACATCTCTGGTACGGGCTCGCCCAGGGCATCGTCGACATTCTCGGCTCGGATCACGCGCCGCATACATTGGCGGAGAAGGCCAAGCCCTATCCGCAGAGTCCCTCAGGCATGCCGGGCGTGCAGACGCTGGTCCCCATCATGCTCGATCATGTCAATGCCGGGCGCCTCAGCTTGGAGCGCCTGGTCGATCTGACGAGTGCCGGGCCGGCGCGGCTCTTCGGCATCGCCGGCAAGGGAAGAGCGGCGGTCGGCTATGACGCCGATCTCACCATCGTCGATCTGAAGAGGCGCGTGACGATCGAGGATTCCTGGATCGCCTCGCGCTGCGGCTGGACGCCCTATGCCGGGATGGCGGTGACCGGCTGGCCGATCGGCACGCTCATACGCGGCAGAAAGGTGATGTGGGAGGGCGAGCTGGTAACGCCGGGGCAGGGCGAGCCGGTGCGATTCCTCGCGGCTCTGTAAGGGTGGCGCGGAATTCTAAGATCGGCATCACACATTTCCAGCAACCCACACGCTACCGCACGGAACATCTTGCAATGTCCGGCTAACTACCGTACATTATGGCCAGACGGAGAGGGATATGATGGCCCAGGAACGAAACCGAACGGCGCGCATCGAAGCGCGCATAGCGCCCGACGCCCTGGCGGTCGTCAAGCGTGCCGCCGAAATCCAGGGCCGCAGCGTGAGCGACTTCGTCGTTGCCGCCGCACAAGAGGCTGCAAACCGCACCATCGAAGAGACGCAGATCATCCGCCTTTCGGTCGAGGACCAGCGTGCTTTCGCGGAAGCGATCCTCGATCCGCCAGCACCCGGTTCCGCCTTGATACGCGCCGCCGAAGCCTATCGGGAACTCGTCAAGGCTTCGCGGTGACGCAAAGCTTCTCTATCGAAGCTTTGACCTCGGCCCACAATCGCAAGAGCTTTTCGAGCGGCGTTGAGCCGCTCGATCGCTATCTTCGCGATCTGGCGACGCAGGACATCAAACGCCGGGTGAGCAATTGTTTTATTGCGCTCGACCACGCCGGCGCGATCGCCGGCTATTACACCTTCGCTGCCGCAAGTCTCCCGCTCTCGGAATTATCTGCCGACATCACGAAGCGCTTGCCGCGCTACGCGCTCCTGCCCGCCGGCCTCATCGGCCGGCTCGCCGTCGATCGCCGGTTTCGAAGACGGCGGCTTGGCAGCGCGCTCATCATGGATGCTGTCGCGCGGGCAGCACGCGCCGAACCCGCGATCTTCGCGCTGATTGTCGATGCCAAGGACGAAGCCGCCATCGCCTTCTATCAGCACCATGAATTTCGGCGCTTTGCCTCTAAGCCGGCCTCATTGTTCTTGCCGATCGCCACAGCTCTGCAGGCCCTGCAGGCCAAGCCCGGCCCATGAAGCGGTGTTTCGCGCCGATTTATGCATCGAAAAGCCCTATGGATCCGTATGACGGGGTTCACGACGTCCCGTACCGATGCGTCACATCGCGTGCGATCTTGCCGGATTCATCGAGGAATCGGGTGATGACTTCGTGCGCATTCGGCGTGCATTGGCGATAGCTCAGCTCATAGCCTTGAAAGCCGCGGTTATAGGCGCCGGCGAGGCGTTCTTTGCGGGTCTCGTCTTGAGTCTCGGCGTCCATCAGGGCGGTCATCTTGTCGCGCCAGATCTGGCCGCCCTGGCCGCCGCAGAGATCCTGAAGGTAAGTGAGCGCGCCGAGCAGTTCCGAGAGCCGCAAGAGCTGCGGTTCATAGGGTGGGGCAGGCGCTTCCTCCGCCGGTGTCGCGGCGGGCGCGGAGCCTGGTTTGGCCGTCTCCACTGCCGGCAAGGCGGGGGCGGGATTGGTCCCCGGTGCCGCCGGGAGAGCAGCCGGGGCTTGCGGCTGGGGCCGCGGCGCCTGCGGGGCTAATTCCTCGCCCGGCTCCTCGTAGCGCGGCGGCGCCGTCGAGCGTTCGAGCAGGTTCTGCGCCGTCGCGTTCGGGCCGGCCGATGCGGAGACCATCATGGCCAGAAGAACGGCTGTTTTCCTGCTTGGCATCGTCGATCTCGCCTGGGCGGTTGGAGCGCTAAACCAAATTCTTGCTGCGCAGGATCTTAAAAGCGTCTTCGACCACCGCATCCAAATGTGGCGATGTGTTGAGATGGACGAGTTGTCTGGGCTCTGCCCAAAGAACCTCGCCGGCCTCGGGTCCGGGGCTTCCTTCTCCCGAAATCCACGTGCCGACGAAGGACAAGACCACGTAATGCTGACGCATTTCCGAGCCAGCCTGCGGCGCGATCATTTCGACGAAGCGATTGAAGGCGATGATCTTGGCTTTCACCCCCACCTCCTCCTCCAGTTCGCGCAAGGCGGTCTCTTCCAGGTTTTCGCCCGCCTCGACGCGGCCGCCGGGGAGCGAAAAGACGCCGGTCGACGGCGGCTTGGTCCGCGTTGACAACAGCACGCGTCCCTCGCGGAACACGGCGATGCTCACCCCGAGGATCGGATGGGGGGGATCGAAGCGGGTCATCGGCAAGCGATCATGGATAGAGACGCTGCTTTTCCCAGCCGCCCTCCGGCTCAGCACGGGAAAACCTTATTCGGTCGTGAAGCCTGAAGGCACCGTGAGACCAGAATTCGATTGCCAGCGGCCGGATGCGATAGCCGACCCAATAAGGCGGGCGCGGCACGCCGCCAAGCGCGAATTTGGCGGCGTATTTCGCAACGGCCATCTCGAGCGCCAATCGGTTTTCGAGCGGCCGCGATTGCTGACTCGCCCAGGCGCCGATGCGGCTTTGCAGCGCCCGGCTACGAAAATAGGCGTCCGCTTCCGCGTCGCTCACGAGTTCGACAGGGCCGCGAATGCGGACCTGGCGGCCCAGCGACTTCCAGTGGAAAACCGCCGCGGCCTTCATATTGGCGGCGAGTTCGCGCCCCTTGTCGCTTTCCGAATTGCTGTAAAAGACGAAGCCGTTGGCATCGAACGCTTTGAGCAGCACCATTCTTACGTCTGGCAAGCCCTCGCCATCCGTGGTAGCCAGAGCCATGGCATTGGCATCGTTGGGTTCGGCCTTTTCCGCCGCCGCGAGCCAGTCCGAAAAGAGCGCGAGAGGTTCGTCGGCATCCGTGAAGTCATGCACGGTTAAGTCATCCAGTATAGGTTTGCCTGAACCGCTGATGCGACAGAGGTGAGTGATTGCGGACCGATCGTCGGCAGGTATTGAGCCTATTGCCTTATATAGGAAACGCGCGGGTGCTGAAAAAAGCTGTGGGGCTTCCTGCCCGCGCTGCGGTCCTGATTTGCATCGCGCTCGGCGGCTGTTCGGTATCGCTGCCCATGGGATCGCTGATTGGTTCGCATGAGGACGACCAAACCGCATCGGTTGGGCAGCCGCAGATCGGCGGTCTTGAAGGAGAAGACTGGCGCCGCGCCAAAGTGGCGCTCGCCAGCGCCCTGGGTCCGGAGGGCAATGGCGCAGCCGTGCCCTGGGATAATCCCGATTCCGGCACCAAGGGCTCGTTTGCCGCCATCGGCGAAGCCTATGCGACGGATAGCGGAACCTGCCGGGGCTTTCGCGCCGCCATCGACCGCAAGGACGCCGACGATTCGCTGCAGGGCACGGCCTGCGCCGACAAGTCGGGCGACTGGGTGATCACCGACGTGAAGCCCTGGAACAAGAGCTAGCACCCCGGCAAAGTTTCGGATTGATCCCCGCGCGCAACGGCGATAGCCTCGCCGTCGATGGTTCCCTTCGGGGATCAAAAGGGAACATGGTGCGGCCCCGCGTGGCCAAAACCATGGCTGCCCCCGCAACTGTAAGCGGCGAGCCGCGCGCCATGATGCCACTGGGCAACCGGGAAGGCGGCGCAAGGCATGGACCCGCGAGCCAGGAGACCTGCCATCGGCCGTGGTCACGCGCGAACGCATCGGGCGGGGTGCACCGATGGAGGCGAGCCGATGTCCGTCTCACGTTGAAGACGGCTTCGCTTGCTTTGGCTCGCGGTGACGTGTCACGTCGCTGCGAGGCTTTATGCCTTCTCTCAACTCTATGTTTGTGGCGCGCGGTCGCGCGCTCGTTCTACCTAGCCTGATCGTCCTCTCGTCTCACGCGCCGGCCATGGCACAAGTCGCGTCCGATCAGACGCAGCAACTTCCGCAAATCGTCGTCACGCCTACCCTTCTGCCGACGCCGGAAGCTGAAGTCGCGAGCAGCATAACCGTCATCACCAGCGCGGACATGGAGGCCAAGCAGGAGCGCACCGTGCCG
>DATFNQ010000121.1:0-2090 GCA_035266305.1 Methylovirgula sp. | reverse complement strand
ACAAGTTCAAACGCGATGTGCTGCGATTCCTCTATGACTTCGCCGTCCCCTTCACCAACAATGAGGGCGAGAGGGACCTGCGGATGATGAAGGTCAAAATGAAAATCTCCGGCGGCTTCCGAACCATGGCCGGCGCGCGGGCATTCGCCTGCCTCCGCTCCGTCATATCCACCGCGCGTAAGCAGGGTTGGAACATCCTCCAAACTCTCGCCGCAACCCCCGCCGCCCTCATCCAAAGCCTCGCCGCCTGACCGGCAGCTTGGGAGTTACTTTTTTCTTATTTTTTCCGCCGTAACCCATTGAAAAGTCCCGATTCGGACGAATAAAACCGAGCAAATCCAAGCAATTTTGCTTGGTTTTATTTGGTCGGGCTTGGTCGTGCTTGGACGTATTTGGCCGCCGGGACCCACGACCTCGCGTGGGTCGATTCGGCTGCGCCGGGGCGACGGCGGTTCCGTCAAATGGAGTCACGCTCTGACGCGTTTGGGAGGAGTGGGTTGAACGTCATCGTCTACGCAATTCCGGTCTTTCTCGCGCTCATGGCGGCCGAGTATGGCGTCGGACTGGCGCTCGGGCGCAATGTCTACCGGCTCAATGATGCGATCGGATCGCTGACGGCCGGGATCTTGAGCCAGATTTCCGGCGTGTTCACGCTGGCGCTGCGGGTCGGTATCTATGCCATCGTCTACGACCATTTCGCGCTAGTGCCCCTAGCGGCGAACGACTGGCGGGTCTGGCTTTTCGGGCTTCTCGCCTATGACTTCCTCTACTACTGGAACCACCGCGTCGGCCACGAGTGCGGCCTGTTTTGGGCGGCGCATGTCGTGCATCACCAGAGCGAGAACTTCAATCTGTCGACTGCGCTCCGGCAGACGAGTTCAGGCGCGTTCCTAAGCTGGATCTTTTACATGCCGATGGCGATCGCCGGCGTGCCGCCGGTCGTGTTCGTCGTCGTGGGCCTCATCGATCTCCTCTATCAATTCTGGATCCACACCGAGCTCATCGGCAAGCTCGGCTGGTTCGACCGCATCTTCGCCTCGCCCTCGAACCATCGCGTGCATCACGGCGTCAACGACCAGTATCTCGACAAGAATTACGGCGGCATCCTCATCATTTGGGACCGCCTCTTCGGCACTTTCGTCGAGGAGGGCGAAAAGCCGGTCTACGGCGTGCGGGGCGGGCTCGGGACGTTCGATCCGATCTGGGCGAATGTCTCCTATTACGCGACCATGGCCGACATGAGCTGGCGGGCGCGCGATTGGCGTGACAAGATTTGGGCTTGGTTCGCGTCGCCGGGCTGGAGCCCCGCCAATCTGAAGCCTGCCGGGCTTGAGCCGCCTTTCGACGTCACAGCCGTTCGACTCTATGATCCGCCCGCCGGCCGCGCGGCGTCCATGCTTGTCTTTATCGCGCTCCTCGCAATGGTGGGCGCGACGGCGGCGTTCCTCCTCGCCGGGCCGGACTTGCCGCTCGCCAACGGCCTTGTTGTCTTCTTGGGCCTGTCGGCGACGGTGTGGGCGATGGGCGCGCTCCTCGATGGGCGCATTTCAATCGCCGAGTCGCTGTTCGTCTTTTGCGCCGCCCTCAATTGCGCGGCTTACGCCCTCGACTGGCGGGCGCTCCACGATCTCGGAACTCCGGCCGCTATGACTCTGCTGATCGCGGCCGTGGTTGCGCGCGAAGGGGAAGGCGACGTCAAACGGCTGGTCGTCGGCGCGCTCGCCGCCTCGCTCATCGGCGATACGCTGCTCTTGCAGCCCTCGCTGTTCGTGGCCGGCCTCGTCGCGTTCCTCGTCGCGCATGGCTTCTACATCGCGGCGTTCACGCGCGATGTCGGCTTTCTGCCGTCGCGCGCCGCACTGGCGGCAATTGCGGCTGTCGCGATCTGCGTTCTCGTCTATCTCTGGCCGGGCGTGGGCCCGGAGTTGAAAGCGCCGGTCGTGGTCTATGTCGGAGTGATCGCGCTGATGGCGGCGCAGGCGGCCGGGCGCGCTTCGGCGCTCAACGATCGCGCGGCAATCGCGGTGGCGTTGGGAGCGCTCATGTTCATGGTGTCCGACACGACGCTTGCGCTTGCCAAATTCTCGGGC
>DATFNQ010000120.1:0-7710 GCA_035266305.1 Methylovirgula sp. | reverse complement strand
CGATCTTGCCGCGCGGCTCGGCTTCCCGCCGGCCGAGCCGACCGCCCGGCATGTCATCATGGTCGTGAACGTCGAGCGCCAGGTCGTCGGGCTTCTCGTCGATGCGGTCCTCGACATTCTGACGGTCGAGGAAGCGGCGATCCAACCGACCCCGGATGTCGCCTCGGAGAGGGCGAAATTGTTCACCCGCGGCGTGCTGGTGATCGACGGCCGGATGATCAGCCTGGTCGGCCTCGACCATGTCCTGCCGCCGCCGGCAAGCGAGGCGGCATGAACCAAGCAATCTTGTGTTGAACCGACCGCGAATTCTCTGTTCCGCACCGCGCTCTCGCGGCGCGAGGAATGGCGCAGGAATGTGAACTCGAGGCTCGCGCTGCTGTTATAAGGATCGGGCCTGCGCCACATGGCTCCGGCGAGTAACGCAATGGGCCTTGCCGCACCGACCTTCGATCGCCTCGCTCTGCGGGCACGCCTGCGCGGCTTCGTGCGCCGAAACGAAATTGCGCTGATCTGCCTCGCCGTCGTGGTGGGCTCGATCGCCGCGATCCTGGTCGCAGTCACCTCGGCGGCGGTCGATCTTCTCCATCACCTGTTCTTCGGTGTGCCTTGGGGCGAACGGCTGAGCGGCGCCGTGTCGCTCGGCTCTCCCGTCCTGGCCTTCGTGCCGATGGTTGGTGGCCTCATTCTCGGCGTCACCGGCGTTTTCATCAAACGATGGCGTCCACGCCGACCGATCGATGCGATCGAAGCCAATGCGCTGCAGGGCGGCCGCATGTCGCTCATCGACAGCATTTTGATCACGCTTCAGACGATCGTTTCCTGCGGCTTCGGCGCCTCGGTAGGCTTGGAGGCAGGATATACGCAGATCGGCGCCGGCCTTGCGTCTACGCTTGGCGCGGCCTTCAAGATGCGGCGCAGCGACCTGCGCACCCTGGTCGGCTGCGGCGCGGCCGGGGCGATCGCCGCCGCCTTCGGCGCGCCGCTGACCGGCGCCTTCTATGCCTTCGAGCTGATCATCGGAACCTATACGCCGTTCGGGCTCGCGCCGGTCATAGCGGCCGCAATCAGCGCCGTGCTCGTCGCGACGTGGCTCGGGGTCGACAATAGTTTCGTCAGCCATCTTGCGCCGACCGCTGCCCTCACGAGAGTCGATGTTGCCGCATTCTTCGTGCTTTCCCTCGTCTGCGCCATCGTCGGAATCGGAATCATGCGCGGCGTCACATTCGTCGAGGACCTGTTCAAGCGCAGCCACGTACCCTCATTCTTTCAGCCCGTGCTCGGCGGGCTGGTTGTCGGCACTCTTGCGCTGGCGACGCCGCGGGTCCTTGCCTCGGGTCATGGCGCCTTGTTCCAGATCTTTCGCGAGACGGAAACGGATGTCACGGCGCTTTGCGTAGTCGTCTTCCTGAAATCCATCGCCTCGGCCGTATCGATCGGGTCTGGTTTTCGCGGCGGACTTTTCTTCGCCTCACTGTTTCTCGGCGGGACGATCGGCAAGATCTTTGCCGGTGTTCTGCCCTTGCTTGTCCCGGGCCTGGCGCCCGACGCTCCCGTCTATGTGACGGTCGGGATGGCGGCGCTAGCGGTCGCGGTCGTCGGAGGGCCGTTGACCATGAGCTTTCTGGCGCTCGAGACCACGGGCGATTTTCGCCTCACCGTCATGATCCTGATGGCCGCGACCATCGTCTCGGTCTTCGTGCGGCGGACGTTCGGCTATTCCTTTGCCACCTGGCGCTTGCATTTGCGCGGCGAATCAATTCGCAGCGCGCAGGATGTCGGTTGGATGCGCAGCCTGACGGTGGCGCGCATGATGAGGACGGACGTCACGAGCACGCGCCTCGATCAAACGATCGCGCAATTCCGCGAAGCGTTTCCGCTCGGCTCGACCCAATGGGTCGTCGCCGTCGACGCGGCCGGGCGCTATGCCGGCCTCGTCTCGGTGACCGACGCACATCTCGCCCAAAGCGGAGAGGAGCCCGTCGCAACGCTGCTGCGCTATAAGGACGACGTCCTGCTGCCGGGGATGAACATCAAGCAGGCGGCGGAAATCTTCGAACGCGCCGAGAGCGAAACGCTCGTCGTGCTCGACGATCTTCAAAGCCGTCGGCCGGTCGGCATGCTCACCGAGGCGCATGTGCTGCGCCGCTACACCGAGGAATTGGAGAAGGCGCGCCGCGACCTCGCTGGCGAGAAATGGCTCGGCGAGACGTAGGGGTCCTTCTCCGAGCGGCCCTTTCCGACACGCCAGCGTCAAAACTCTGGGATAGGGCAAAGCGGCGGTGCGAGGTGAGCGGACGGTAGGCCGTCCGGACGTGAGGGATCGAGATGAAACTCGGGATCGGCGGCGCGGCGCTTCTCGCGCTCAGCATCGCGGGATCGACGCAAGCCGTCGCGCAGGAAGTTTCTGCGAGCGACCTCGCGAAAATCGAGACGATCGTCATCCTATACGCGGAGAACCGGAGCCTCGATGCGCTCTACGGCGCTTTTCCCGGCGCCAATGGACTCGCCGATGTGACGCCGCAAATGGCGCTGCAGCGCGACCGCGATGGCAGCGTGCTGAAAGAATTGCCGCCGATCTGGGGCGGCCTGACGGCCAAAGGCCTCGAGCCGAAGATCGATCAGGCGCACACGGCAGGCCTGCCGAACGCGCCTTTCGCGATCGACGATCCGAAAGGCTTCGATCTGCCGCTCGGCGTCGCGACGCGCGATCTCTGGCACAAGTTCTATCAGAACCAGATGCAGATCGACGGCGGCAAGAACGATCGCTTCGTCGCTTGGGGCGACTCGGGCGCGCTGGTGATGGGCCATTACGACGGTTCGAAACTGCCGCTCTGGCCGGTGGCGAAACGCTATACGCTCGCCGATAATTTCTTCATGGGCGGATTCGGCGGTTCTTTCCTCAACCATTTCGAGCTGATCTGTGCCTGCGCGGCCGTCTATCCGAACGCCGACAAAAGTCCAGCCAAGGGCCTGATCGCGGCCGTTGAAGCCGACGGCGTGACCTTGAAGCTTGCGCCCGACTCACCGGTATCCGCGATGGACGGGCCGCCGAAATTCGCGAGGGATGGCGAGCTCGCGCCGGATTTCTTTGTGGTCAACACGATGCAACCGCCTTTTCAGCCGAGCCGCAATCCACCGGGACCCGGCGGCGATCCGGCCTATGCCGACCCGCACATGCCGACCACGCTGCCGCCGCAGACGATGCCGACGATCGGCGATCTTTTGAGCGCCAAGGGCATCACCTGGGCTTGGTATGCGGGGGCTTGGAAAGCCGCGCTCGATCGCAAGAACGCCGTCTCGGTGCCCGATTTCCAAACCCATCACCAACCGTTCAACTATTTCGCAGTGATGGCGCCGGGCTCGCCCGCGCGCGCCGAACATTTGCGCGACGGCGGTCTCGGCGGCGCCGCCTTCATTGCGGCGATCGATGCGGGCAAATTGCCGCAAGTCGCCTTCTACAAGCCGCAGGGCAATCTCAACGAGCACCCCGGCTATGCCGACGTGCTCTCCGGCGACGAACATCTCGCCGATATCGTCGCGCATCTCGAAAGGAGCCCGCAATGGGCGCATATGCTGGTGATCATCACCTATGACGAAAACGGCGGGTTCTGGGACCATGTCGCGCCGCCCAAGGCCGATCGCTTCGGTCCCGGCACGCGCGTCCCGACGCTGATCATCTCGCCTTACGCCAAGCGCGGCTTCGTCGATCATACGCTCTACGATACGACATCGATCCTGCGCTTCATCACGCGGCGCTTCGATCTGCCGATGCTCGAGGGACTGGCGCTGCGCGACAAGGCGATGCAAAAGGCGGGCAGCGGCAAGCTCGGCGATCTCACCCATGCGCTCGATTTCGAGGGGAGGTAGGGGACCCTCTCCCAGAGGGAGAGGGTGCCGCCGGAGGCGGCGGGTGAGGGGTTACGATGATGCAAATTCAGAGGGATCGTAACCCCTCATCCGCCTCGCTCCGCTCGGCACCTTCTCCCACAGGGAGAAGGTTACACTGCAGCCCTTCACGCCGGCTCTGCGAGGCCGGCGAATTTCGACCGCGCCGAGGCATCGCGGCGCAATTGCGCGACGCGGATATTGTCGAAGAACTGCCGGGCGCTTTCCTTCCAGGTGAATTTGATCGCATGGATGCGGCAGCGTTCGCGCGAGATGCCGAGCGCGCGCAGCGCCGCCTGGCGCAGGTCCGGCGCAAGCACGCCGGTGCCCGAATCGCCGATCACGTCGATCGGTCCGGTGACCGGGAAGGCGGCGACCGGAACGCCGGAAGCGAGCGCCTCGAGCAGCACGATGCCGAACGTGTCGGTGAGGCTCGGGAAGACGAAGACGTCGGCGGAGGAGTAGACCTTCGCCAGGCCTTCGCCGCACAGCACGCCGAGAAAACGCACCTGCGGATGGGCGGCGGCGAGGCGCGCCTGCAAGGGGCCGTTGCCGACCACGACCTTCGAGCCCGGGAGATCGAGCTTCAAAAAGGCCTCGACGTTTTTCTCGACCGCGAGCCGGCCGACGAACAGGAAGATCGGCCGCGGCAAGGCGTCGAGCACGCTCTCAGAGCGCGGCCGGAACAAAATTTCGTCGACCCCGCGCGACCAGCGCATGAGGTTGCGAAAGCCGTGTCCGGCGAGCACATTTTCGAGGCTCGCCGAGCTCACCATCGTGCCGGCGGCGGCATTGTGGAAGCGGCGCAGGATCGCGTAACTGATACGAACAGGCACCGGCAGACGGGCGGCGAGATATTCGGGAAAGCGCGTGTGGTAGCTCGTCGTGAACGGCCGCCTCTCGCGCAGGCAGGCGCGGCGCGCGGCGAGCCCGATCGGCCCTTCCGTGGCGATATGGACGAAATCGGGCGCGAAATCGGCGATGGTCGCGGCGATTTTGCGATGATTGGTGAGCGCCAACCGGATCTCGCCATAGCCGGGCAGAGGCAGGGTCCAGAAATCAGAGGGGGTGAGGAACCTCACTTCCATGTCGAAGCTCGCGGCATGGGCGGCGATATTTTCGAGCGAGCGAACGACCCCGTTGATCTGCGGGCCCCAAGCGTCGGTGGCGATGAGGAGTTTGGTCACGCCGCCTTTGCCTCGCGCCCTTGTCGCGGCATTTCGATCGCGGCCTCGGCCAGCCGCCGCGCTTCGTCATTCCAACGGACGATCTCGAAACGTCCGTCGAAATGTTCGACCAGAGCGGTGCAGCTTTCCACCCAGTCTCCGGTGTTCATATAGCGGATGCCGAAATCGTCGTGGATGACGGCATGATGGATATGGCCGCAGATGACGCCTTGAACATCGCGCCGCTTGGCTTCGTGCGCAAGGGCCTCTTCGAACCGGCCGATGTGGTTGACGGCGGTCTTCACTTTCAACTTGGCCCAGGACGAGAGCGACCAATAGGCAAGGCCGAGGCGCCGGCGAACGGCGTTGACATAGGTGTTTATGCCGAGCGCCAGCATATAGGCGCCGTCGCCGAGAAGAGCGAGCCAGGGCGCGTGCCGCACCACCAGATCGAAATGATCACCATGCATGACGAGATAGCGCTTGCCGTCGGCAGCTTCATGAATGGCCGTTTCCATGACGTCTATGCCGCCGAAATTGTGGCCGACGTAATCGCGCATGAATTCATCGTGATTGCCCGGAATATAGATGATCTTGGCACCCTTGTGTACACGCTTCAGCAGCTTTTGCACGACGTTGTTATGGGCTTGCGGCCAATACCAGCCGGATTTCAGGTGCCATCCGTCGACGATGTCGCCGACGAGATAGATGGTCTCGACTTCATAATGCTTGAGAAAATCGAGCAGGAGATGCGCCTGGCAACCTTTTGTCCCCAAATGCAGATCGGACAAGAAGAGCGTGCGGATGGCGATCCCGTCGTGAGCTTTCTTTGCCAAGGTGTGTGGCCCCCGTTGACCGAGCCGTACATGGCCGAGTCGGGTGGCAGTTTCATGACACGAGGGGGTCCGCCCCTCTCCCCGTTCGCTTTGCTCACGGGGAGAGGAGAAAGAAAAAGCGCCGGACGGAGACCGTCCGGCGCTTGCTGTTGGAGACCCGAGGCTTGGCTTAGAAGAACCAAGCCGTGCCGAGCCAGATGTCCTCCTCGTTCTGCTGGCCGCCCGACTGGTTGGTCGCCCAGGTATAGCCGAATTCAGCCTGGAGCGCCATCCAAGGCGTCAACTGATATCGGATGAAGCCGATGGCGCTCTCGTTGTCTTTCAACAAGAATGGCGCAAAGCCAAGCGCGGCATCGGCGGCGGTGGCATTCATCGCGCTCACGCCCCAGCTCCCGCCGAAGGTGAACTTGTCCCAGGTATAGGAGGCCTGGCCATAGCCGCCGTAGGTCGTGCGCGGGTTCCCAAAGATGTCGAAGGCATCGAAGAACAGGCCGGTCGTGCCGAGGCCCTGGCCATAATAGCCGTAAGCCACGAAGCTGAAGCCGTAGATATCGAGTTTACCGAAACCGTCGGCGCCCCAGCTTTCGACGTTGCTGTTGAGCGGTATGGCGGCAAAAGATCCAGTGGCGGGGTCGTTCTTGTGCTCTTGCCACACACCATCCGCCGAAAGAGTGATCTTGGCGCCGGGTAGGATTTCACCCTTCCATTTCAACTGCCCTTGAACCATCGGAATTTCCTGGCCGGTCAAAGTCGCCGTTTCTAGGCCGGGAGTAAAGACGGCAGCCGTATCCAAAGGCGTGAAGGCGCCGATCGATGCGGTGAAGCCGTTGAAATCCGGAGTCGTATAGGTGACCTGCGGGATCCAGTCGGCATAGACATAGCCGATGCCGATACGGCCGAGCGTGGTATTGCGAGGCGCGTTCGTGGACAAAGGCGAACCCAGGCCGAGCAGCGTCAGATCGTTCAGGATCGCATCGGACCCGAAGAGGCCGAGGTCGCGACCCATCTTGACCGATCCAAAGGCCGGCGTGCCGACCGTGCCGAAGATCTGGCGCAGATCGATGCCGGGCGTGCCAAGCGCGAGCGGTGCGCCGAGCGAGTTGGCATTCAAGGCCGTGCTGGATACGTTGACGTTGTTGCCGCCAGTATAGGCGCCGATCGTAAAGCCGAGATCATAGCCCATCTGGTTCGTGGCGACGCTCAACACGATCGCGCTCGGCAACAGGCCATCGCTGATCGCGTTATACGGCTGGTTTGGACTCGCGGTGATAAGCCCACCATTGATGACGCCGTTCGTTGCGGGATTGCCGCTGAGATATCTTTGGAAAGTCTCATCGGCGCCGAAGATCAGGTCGCCGGAGATCTTCACATCGATCCCGCCGGTTTCGCCTTCCTTGGTGATGAGGCCGGGGATATGGAAGCCGATGCCCTTGTCGAGGCGGGTTATATAGCGGTCGTCCGGAACGACGACGACGCCATTCTTGGTGACCATGCGGTGCATGGGCCCGCCGCTGCGCGCCATCGTCGCCTTTTCGGCTTCATGACGTGCCTTCAATTTGGCAAATTCGCCCTTGGTGAGGACGCCCTTGGCGACCAATTGGTTGAGGAGATCGTCGGTCACGTCTGCGCGGGCCTGACCCATCGCCAGCACGCTCACCGCCGCCGCCGCAAGTACGACCATCCGCGCGTGGCGGCCGCTGCAGCGAAACTCGGATGGAAATTTAGGCATCAACGTCCCCCTTAGATGATGATTATGAGTCGAGCTTATTCCGACATCCGATCCTAGAGATTTTCCCGCCGCGGTCGATAGCTTGTTCGCTTTC
>DATFNQ010000119.1:0-18264 GCA_035266305.1 Methylovirgula sp. | reverse complement strand
AGCACAGGAGCGCGGCGCGGAACTCTTTACGCTGGCAAGCGAGCTCATCGTCAAAACTGCGCGGGCGATTTGGGAAAGCCAGAGCGAATTGCTACGGCTCGAGACCGAGCAAGCGGCCAAGGCCTTCGCGCCCCCCAAGATCGGCGAGGATCCTGGTACGACGGTGTCCGCCTATTGCTTTCAGGCGCACGAACAGACGGATCGCATGATCGCTCAGATGCGGCGTGTCAACGATCTCCTCCGCGACTGCGGGTGGCAGCTCTTCGCGATCTATGCCGAGAGCCTCCGCCAAGGCGCGAAACAAGCTTCGCCGAGCGCGGGCCGAACCACCAAGCCTTAAGGGCGCGATCATAGTCCGTAGCTCGGCCTGTCGCTCATCGGCCGGACTCGCTTTTCGTCGCGACAATGGCGGAGGTAAGACGCGTGAACCATTGCCTCGAAGAGCCGGCCGGCGCCGTTCGGCGTCACATCAGGCAGCCGCACGCTCTTCCGCAAGCGCTGTCACCATGATGCCGGCGAGGCATTCTGCCTGCGACATGATCTCCGGCGCGCCCACCGTATCGCCGAAGCGCTCGCGGGTTAAAGGCCCCAGCGCGTAGAGATTTCGGCACGGGCCGATGAGGCGGAAGTCGCGATCCACGGCCAAGCCGAGGCGCCGCTGCGACAGCGAAACTGATGGACATCTGCTGTATCGTGCTCGCAATAGAGCTTGCGTTGCTTGTCTCATCCTCGTCTATATCGGCATAGACCAAGGTATTCATGCTTGTATATTGCAAAGACGTGAAGGCTCCGTAGCAGAACGCTTGCAGCACGATGACCCAGAACGGCGTGGCGAGCCCGACGGTTGCGAAGAGCATAAGGAGAAGACCGAGGATGACGGTGTTGGAGATCAGCACGCCGCGGTAGCCAACCCGGTCCAGAATTCGCGGCATGAGGAATTTCGTGCTCATGGCGGCCATCGCTTGGGGCATGATGAGCAGACCTGACTGAACGGGCGTGAACCCGAGCCCGACCTGGTAGAGCAGCGGCAAGAGAAACGCGACTGCGACCAACCACGGGAGAAGCTGCTTGCTCGAGACGGACAGTGGGTGCGATGAGGCGCTGATGGGCCGCGTTCCGAAGCTGGTTGTCTGGTTATTCCTTATACACGGGAACAATGTAGCTCAAGTACCTCGGCCCGTGCTTCGACGACTTCCTGAATGAGACCAACCACTGCGAAGGGCGTCAGGGCCTCGCGTATGGCCATAACCATTTCCTTCTTGTCATTCCCGACCCGCGGTGCGACGCGTCGTCAACAGCGAGGATTGCAAGGCGGCGAACAGCGAAGCTTGCTCGCCGTGACGGACATTCTCAACGCCAATGATACTCTTGAGCGCGCCGCTTGTCGCCGTGGCGCTGCAACGCCGCAGGGCAGACATCCCCGAAGCAGAGGAGCTGATCGCCGATGACAAAGCGCATGGAGGAGCTGGCGAGCGAGATCATCCGGCTTCAGACCGAACTGGACGGCGAGATCGAGAAGCGTCGCAAGATACTCGGTTGGCACATTAAGGAACGGATGGTCGAGTTCGAGCACGGAATCGCCGCCGAGCATCGCCGTATGCGCATGAGTGTCAGGAGCTTTCTTGCGGCATCCCCGATTAGCGCGGTCATAACGGCGCCAATGATCTATTCGCTGGTCATTCCGTTGCTGATAGTCGACGCGTGGGTAAGCCTCTCCCAAGCAATCTGCTTTCGAGCCTACCGGATTCCGCGGGTCTGCCGCGCGCACTACATCGTGTTCGACCGGCAGCACCTCGCCTATCTGAAGTGGATCGAGGCGCTCAACTGCCTCCATTGCGGCTATGCCAACGGCCTGATCGCCTATCTCCGGGAGATCGGCAGCCGCACCGAACAATATTGGTGCCCGATTAAACACGCCTTGCGAATCTCTGATCCGCATCAGCGTTATTACGAGTTTCTCGAATACGGCGATGCCGATGGCTATCGCGCCCGCCTCGAAGAATTCCGCGAGCGGCTGCGGACGATTTCGGACTCCACGAATAATTGAGGCGATGCGGGCCGATGATCCGACATGGGAAGCGGACCATTCGGGGTCCACATATGCATCGCGAAGATGAGGGCGCTGCGCCGTGGACTGTCTTGGAATACGGCTTCGACCACGTGTTGGAGAGAATGCCGCCGTCCCAGTAGAGGTCGTCTCCGATGCGAACGGCCGAGAAGGCAGGCGGAAGCGCACCGGAAGCCATGATGTGCTTGACCGTGAATGGCATGTCACGGCTATCGTCAGCTCTTTGGTGGTGGCGCGTGTGAGTGCGACGTACCAATCGTTCCGTGACATGTTGTCAGCATGGACGCGGATTCTATTCCAAATTGTCCTCGATACGCTCCAAGAACTCAAAATGGCTAACCCCAAAACGAACGCAAGCAGCTCGCAAAATGAGACCTCGATTGGGTAACTCCGTCGATCCGCGCGAGGTTGAGCTGAAGTTCCACCTCCCGCCTGGCAGCCGCGCCACCCTCGAAGCGAGCCCCGCGCTCGCTGCCGCCGAACCAAAACACGATCACGAAGTGACGACCTATTTCGACACGCCAGACAGCGTGCTGGACCGGACCGGCCTAACGCTGCGGGTGCGACGAACCGGCAACATGCTTACCCAGACGGTGAAATCCCGAGCGAACGAACGCGGCGTCGCCACCAGCCGCAGCGAATGGGAGTGGCGGATCGGCCAGGACGCGCCGGATGTCGGCCGGCTCGCGGAGACCCCGGCACTCGCGATGGCCGCTACGGCGATCAAGGACAGGTTGGAGCCGGTATTCGTCACCGATATTCGGCGGACCACTCGTCTTCTACACCTCGACGACAACACGGTCGTGGAAGCGGCGATCGACGAGGGGAGCATCGAGGCAGGCGCCGCATGCGAGCCGGTCAGCGAGCTGGAATTGGAGCTGAAGGGCGGCCGCATTGGACCGGTGTACCGGCTTGCCGCGGATCTGCAGGCGCTAGGGCCCCTGTGGATCTCGCCCGAGAGCAAAGCGGCGCGCGGCTGGCATTTGCGCACCGGCCAGACGGAGGGCGCACAGCTCGCACAGATGCCGAAACTGCGGCGCCTCGTCCAGGCTGCGGCCGGGTTTCACGACATCCTCGGCGGAACGCTGGGCCATTTGATGGCTAATATCGGGCCGACCCTGCGCGGCGACCCCGAGGCGTTGCACCAGATGCGCATCGCCATCCGCGAGTCTCGCGCCGCATTGCAGCTGTTCGAGCAGCATCTCGACGACGACGCCGCGGCGCGTTTCAACGCGGCACTGCGGCGCTTCGGCGAAATCTTCGGGGCGGCGCGCGACTGGGACGTATTCTGCCTTGAGACCCTACCGGCGGCGATGCCGGATTTGTCGGCTGAGCGGCTGGAGGATCTGAACGTGGTAGCCGAGGTCGATCGCCAGCTTGCCCACGCGGCGGTGGCGGACGCCGTGCATGGGCACGACTTCACGGCGATGGTGCTGGGCCTGGCCCTCTGGGCGGAGGCGGGAGCGACGCAGCCCTCGACGCTTGGCGACGAGCGGATGGGCAAACGCCTCAGGACCCTCGCGCCGTCACTGCTGGATCGTGCCGCCGGTAAGGCGAAGCAGCGTGGCCGGCACGCCGGCCGGCTTTCGGTGGCGGAGCGGCATGGCTTGCGGAAATCGCTCAAGAAACTCTGCTTTGATGTCGAATCCCTTGCCGGACTGTACCGCTCTAGCGCAGTGGAGAATTACCGCGTCCGGTGCGAGGCGCTGGGAGAAGTCCTTGGTCTGGTCAACGACGCGGTGGTGACGAAGCGTCTGGCTCTGTCGCTGGTCGCCGCCCGCCGGCCGGACTTGGCAAAGCCGGCAGGCGCTCTGACGCGATGGAGTGGGCGGCGGGGCCGCAAGGCCCTGCAGGGTCTCAAGCCCGCGCTGAAGGAATTCCGCGCGGCGCCCACATTTTGGTCCTAGCGCGCTCGCTTGTCGATCATCAGGCGCAACTCGATTGCCGCTGCCTCGATGTCGGAGTGCTTGTATTGTCCCGCCCTGCTTTCAACAGAAATTATAGCACTGCGGTAAACGCGCTCGAAAAATTGGCGTCACAAATCGCAGTATACCGTGGACCAACGATGCGGTGTCGCTAAAACCACCGTTCATGTTGGGGGCGGAGAGGCCGCTCCCAACATGAAATCCGCCTGACACAATCGCCCAGACGACGAGCTCACCGAACGGAGTGTGCCAGTTTGGAGGCTTCTATGTTGCAATGAGCGAGCCATGCTTCGAGTTCGGCTTTTGCAGCCTTGTTGACCGCTGAAGAAGCGATGACGGACATGGCCTTGGCGTAGCCGTCAGCCAGATCGGCCTGCGCCTGCAGACTCCTTGCATCGCCCTTGGCCTTCCATTCGGCGATCTTTTTCTTTGCGTCAGCGTTCTGCGCTTTGGCCCACTCGTTCACTTTGGTTTTTGCTGACTCGACGGCCGCGGTGCTCTGTTCGATCTTCTTTTGGACTGAATCCAGTTGTTGGTGGATCGCGCGCTCCGCCTCATCCGCATTTCCTCGGGTCTTGGCTTTCAGCCCTTGGAGATTCTCGTCGATCATGCTCATGTTGGCACGAAGATCGTCGCAGAATTTGTCTAGGTGTGTGCTCATGGAAAACTCCTATGCTTGGTTGAATCCACGTCATTAGGTTCGATATCAGCGAGGGGCGTAATCAAATTCGATATCAGCGAGGGCATATTCGAACGGGAGCTCTCATAGCTTCACTAAGCGTCGGTCTGCGTATTTCAAGCAGCCTGTGCCAAACAATTCCCAGGCACACCACCGCTAGCACAATTGATGGCCACACACACACCGGCTGGGCTCGTGTGGCGACAGACACGAGCCTTGAGTTGCGAGCGTCTTGAGGTTCTGTGCAATGGCGGCGACGTGGAACTCATCTCGCGCGCCTCTTCGTTGATGTCGCGTGCGATCTTCCTAAGCGGCGCGCGCAGCATTCCTTGAGCTCTCGGCGAGCTTCCGCTAAGATTGCGTGGACTCTCCAGAGTGAAACAAGACATGTTGCCAATCAAGGATGAGTCGCGACGCCCCTCAAGCTTTCCCATCGTTACCGCGTCCATCATCGCGCTGAACGTGCTGGTTTTCATTCTCGAACTGACGGGCGGCGACGCATTTGTACTCAAATGGTCGCTTGTGCCCACCGACATCGTCGCTGGCCATCACTTGATCACCATTCTGACGGCCATGTTCATGCATGCGAGCTGGTCGCACATTCTTGGCAACATGATCTTTCTCTGGGCGTTCGGCCCCGAGATAGAAGACTCAATGAATCCACCGCATTACTTGGCCTTTTATCTTACTGGCGGAATAGTGGCGATGCTCGCACAAGTCGCAGGCGATCCAGGATCGACAGTTCCCAATCTAGGTGCGAGCGGAGCAATCGCCGCTGTGATGGGCGCGTTTCTGGTCACCTACCCGCGCGATAAAATTCGTACGGTTTTGCTAATTGGCTGGTTCGTCGACATCACGTTCATACCGGCCGCGCTGCTGATCGGGTTTTGGTTTCTCACCCAGCTTTTCAGTTTTGGCGTCGTCGCGAACAACGTCCAGTCGGGCGGCGTGGCTTATGTCGCGCACATCGCCGGCATGATCTACGGGGCCGTCACCGCGCGTCTCTTCGAGAACCCGCGCAGGCTCGCCGAACAACGGGGCGAAGACTGATCATCGCCGATCCCGAGTCGGGTGAAGAAGCTGCCGCTGACGGCCGCGCTGAACGTGCGGATGCGAAACAGGCTCAGCTGCAGCAGCGGGAAGGCCGTCTGCGTCGCGTGCAGCCCATAACCCACGATCAGCGTCAAAGACAGCGCCAACAGCCCCAGAATTTCGCCCAGGCCTAACGTATGGTCGCCGAATATCTCCAGCACATAAGACAACAAAGCGACGCTGGAGCCGAACAGCATCAGTCCGACAATGTCGAGCGGTTTGGGGCTCTGTTCGCGATAGTCGGGCAGATGCAGATAGACCAAAACAAGACCGGCGATTCCGATCGGCAGATTCACGAAAAATATGAACCTCCACTGGAGGTATCCGACGATCAGACCGCCGGCGATAGGCCCCAGCATTGGGCGGATCAGACCCGGAATGGCGACAAAGCTCATGGCGCGGCCCGGGCGCCGCAGCGTGGTGGCGACCGAAGCCCAGTCCTCGTCGACCATGCGTGATCGCGGCGGCGAAATTGTCCCGCAAGAGGCTTGCAATCGGCTGCATAGAGCGAGCAAGGGCTGCTTGGCGATCGCGCAATCGAACGGCAAAATCAGCTTTTTAAATGTTCGCACAAAGTGAAACATAGATTAGATCTATTCTAAAGCAAATCGCGCATCGGAGAATAGAATCAATATAATTATAACCTCGCTATATTTGATTGACGCTCGAATTGGCGATGCTTATGCATTTCTCAATTAACTCTAGGCTGTCCGTTCCGCGACATCAGGGGCGTAATACTTGGCTCATGACCATTGCCGCCGTGCGCGCGAAACCGCGCGGGGTGTGGTCTTGCGTGGCCGGGTTATCCGCATCGTCCGCCGTCATTTGCTGCGGGGATATTCATGCGCCTGGGTACAGCGTCGGTCTTCCTCGGCATGGTCGTCTCTTCAGGCCAAGCGGCATTAGCCCAGGACGCAGGCGGTGCTTCGGATGCGTCCGGCACGATCGCGCTTCCGCAGGTTGAAGTCGCAGCGGGCAATGCCGCCACGCCGTTCCAGACTGAGATCAATGCCATGGATCAAGCGCGCGACAACGTCCTGCTGACGAAGCTTGGCGCCACGTCCTATACGATGGATCGCCAGGCGATCGAGTCTCTTCCGCAAGGCGACAACACGCCGATCGACAAGGTGGTTCTTCAGGCGCCCGGGGTTTCCTATGATTCAGCGATCAGCAATCCCGATTTCCATGTCCGTAACGAGTATGCGAACGTCCAATACAGGATCAATGGCATCCTGCTTCCCGAGGGGGTCTCCGGGCTGGGTCCTGTCTTAGAGACGGGCTTCATCGGTAATTTGAATCTGCTGACCGGCGCGCTGCCGGCCCAATATGGGCTTCGCACCGCTGGCGTCATCGACATGACGACGCGGAGCGAGTTCACGCCGCGCGGCAGCGTGAGCCTGTACGGAGGTAGCTTCGGCACGATCTCACCAAGCTTCAATTACGGCGGGAGCGCCGGCAACACGCAGTATTTCGTCACCGGCCGCTACCTGCAGAGCAACGAGGGTCTCGAAAATGCTCTGCCGACCGTCGACCCGATCCATGATCATACGGAGCAGGAGAAGTTCTTCGGCTACGCGTCGACACTGCTCGGAGATTCAAACAGGCTGACCTATATGTCTGGCGTATCCATCAGCCACTTCCAGATTCCGAACGTGACGGACTCGCCGCCGCTGGGAGATTTCGGCGGCACGTCGTTCAATTCGGCGAATCTCAACGAGAACGAGTACGACAGCTTTGTATTCAATATTTTGGCGCTGCAGACCAAAGGCGCAAATTACGACACGCAGCTTTCCTTTTTCTCTCGTTACGCCAGCATCCATTTCGTTCCGGATATCTACGGCGATCTCGTCTTCAACGACGTCGCATCGGACGTCACGCGCAACAGTCTCCTCAACGGGATTCAGTTCGATGGATCCTACCGGCTGAACGATGTACATACGCTGCGGGCGGGATTCGGGATAAGCGCCGAGCAAACGCAAGTCGACAATGTTTCCACTGTCCTACCGCTTGACTCAAGCGGGAGCCCTTTGCCTTTTCCGATCACGTTAACGGACGACGATTCTGCGCTCGGCTGGAACCTTGGAGGCTATGTTCAAGACGAGTGGAAAATAACCAACGATCTGACCCTGAACACAGGCTTGCGTTTCGATCAATTGTATCAGTTCGTGGACGCCAACCAATTCAGTCCGCGGATTGCCCTCGTCTATCAGCCGTTCGAGAACACCAGCATTCACGCCGGTTACGCGCGCTATTTCACGCCGCCGATGCAAGCGCAGGCGACGCCAACCAATCTCGCCTTGTTCAACAACACGACGCAGCAACCGGTGATTCAAGCCGATAGTCCCGTGCAGCCGGAGCGGTCGCATTATTTCGATGTGGGCGTGGACCAGAGGAAGGTTCTTCCCGGCCTCGATGTGGGCGCCGATGCCTACTACAAGATCGCGACCGATCTTCTCGACGATGGGCAGTTCGGCCAGGCGGTGGTTCTGACCCAATTCAACTATGCGGAGGGATATAGCGAAGGAGCTGAATTTAAGGCCAAGTATCAAAATGACGGTTTCACGGCCTATGCGAATTTTTCGACCAACCGGACCAAGGCGAAGGATGTGGTGTCAAACCAATATCTGTTCGACGATCCCGCCGAGTTCGCCTACATAGCCAACAATTATCACTTCACCGACGATTGCCAGTTATTCACCGCCTCGGCGGGCGCCTCCTACAACTGGAGCGGTACGCTCATAAGTCTCGATGGCATCTATGGCAGCGGATTGCGCACCGGCTTTGCCAACCTGGAGACTCAGCAGCCCTATACGCAATTCAATTTCGGCATCTCCCACGACTTCGATTTCTGGCACAACGAAAAGCCGCTGACCGCGCGGTTCTCCGTCGTCAATCTTTTGGACACGCTTTACGTGGTTCGTAACGGCACCGGCATTGGCGAATTCGCCCCGCAATACGGGCCGCGCCGCGGATTTTTCCTCACCCTTTCGCAGGCCCTGTGAGGCCGGCCCGCCGCAGCGCGACATTCGACACGGCTGCCCAATCCTTGTCGCCCTCGCCATGCGCGATCGCGTCGAGAAAATTGTCACGCAACACGCTGGCGAACGGCATCGGCGCGCCGACCTGCTCGCCGGCTGCGAGCGCCAACCGGATATCCTTCAGGCCGAGCACGAGCTTGAAGCCGGGCTTGAACCCGCCGTCCAGAATGGCCGGCCCGTAGATCTTATAGGCCGGCGCGGCAAACAACGTGCTCGTCAGAATCTCGATGAGCTTCTTCGGGTCCACCTCATGGCGCTTGGCGAGCGCGATCGATTCCGCCATGGTTTCCATCGCCGAGGCGAGCATGAAATTGGCCGCAAGCTTGACCAGGTTGGCTTGATGCGGCGCCGGGCTGACGACCCAGGTGGCCTTTCCCATCGCGTTGAGCAGCGGCTGGACGCGGCGGATATGCGCTGCTTCGCCCGCGGCAAGAATGTTGAGCTCGCCCGCCGCCGCGGCATCCGGGCGGCCCATCACCGGCGCGGCGACATAGGCGAGGCCGCAATCGGCGTGGATCTTTTCGAGCCGCTGCGCGAAGCCGACCGATATCGTCGCCATCACGACATGGACGAGATCGCGCCGCGCCTGCTCGAGCACGCCGTGCTCCAGGAGCACTGCGGCGATGGCGTCGTCGTCGGCGAGCATCGTGACCGCGGCCTCGCCCTGAAACGCGTCTTGCGGGCGCTCGACGACGATGGCGCCTTCTTTGGCGAGCTTTTCCGCCGGCCCGCGCGAGCGGTTCCAAACATGCACCTTATGGCCGGCCTCGATGAGTTCCGCAGCCATGCCGGAGCCCATGGCGCCAAGCCCGATGAAACCGATGTCCATTTCCGCCTCCTCGATTGAAGCCGTTGCGCGGAAACTTGTGCGTTAGCGGCCCAAAGTCACCTCTTCCAAGCAAAGATTTTCAACGCGCTCCTCATGGCCACCGAAGTTTCGGATGTCCCGCTTCGCCAAGGCCCGGTGCCAGAGTCTGCCGATCGCAACGCCCCGTTAACCACTTCCGCCCGAGAGTGCCCGTGACTTCGACTTGCGGGCGACGGCGATGGCTCCAATCATGGCTCCGGCGAGCACGGCGCGGCTGCGCGCCCGGCCGGCTGTGCCGGCGCGCAGCGACGCCGCTCTCGCGCTGTTTCTCGCCGACGGCGGCGACGAGCGCATCAGACCCGATCCGCTGACCGGCCGGACCAAATATGGCACGCCCGCCAGTCCCGCCCCCGAGGAGATCTGGTTTTCCTCCTCGACCGCCTCGGCGATCGACTGGCGGGGCTTTGCCGCGGCAGGGGACGTGCTTTGCCGGCTGATTGGCGATGGTGAACTGATCCATCCGATGGCGTGGTTCGACCGGCTCCGCCAGCGCATCGTCGGTCTCTTCGGCATCCCTGGTGCCGAGGCCGTGCTGTCCGCTTCCGGAACGGAGACCGAATTCATCGCCTTGAGCATCGCGCTTGCGACATCCGAACGTCCGCTCACATCGATCGTCATAGCTCCGACCGAGACCGGCAGCGGCGTGATGAAGGCCGCCGCTGGCCGGCACTTCCTGGCAAGCTCGAGCCTCGGCAGAGCGGTCGAGGCCAGCGCTTATCTCGATGGCCTCCAGGCCGCCGACGTGCAGGTCGAGGCGATCGCCATTCGGGATCTGTCCGGGCTTCCGCGCGACAGCAAGGAGATCGACGCCGAGGCGGCCGCCTGCGTCGCGCGGGCGCTTGCCGCCGGGCGCGACGTTCTGTTGCATGTCCTCGACGCGTCAAAGACCGGGCTCTCCGGCGTGACGCGGCGAGCGGCACGCGCGCTCGCCGGGGCGAGCGGGCGCGTGCACGTCGTCGTCGACGCCTGCCAGCTTCGCTGTCCGCCTGAGCGCGTTCATGCCGATCTCCAAGCCGGGTTCATGGTCATGATCACCGGCTCGAAATTCGCGGGCGGGCCGCCCTTCGAAGGCGCGCTTCTGTTGCCGCCAGGATTAGCCGAAGACTTGAATGAGCGCAGCCGCGTTCCCGCCGGGCTGGCGGCCTATTCGGCGCTGCTCGATTGGCCGCCGGCGCTACGGCGGAATTTCACCGCCGCGCTCGATTTGCCCTTCAATCTCGGCTTAGGGCTGCGCTGGGAAGCGGCGCTCGCCACGATCGAACCCTTCTTTGCCTTGCCTGCGAGCTTGCGGGCGCATATTTGCAGCTGGTTCGCCGCCGAAGTTCATCGCTACGTCGCCGCGCGTCCGCATCTGCGCATGGCGGCGCTGGGCGCCGATGCCACGATCTTCCCGGTGTTAACGCAAGGCGCCGCAGGCCCTGCCGAAGCCGCCGCGCTCTACGCGGCGCTCGCAGCGCCAAAAGCGCCGGCGGATATGCCGCCCGAATTGGCCCGCCCGTGCCATGTCGGGCGGCCGGTCGCCATCGGCGACGAGGCGGCGCTCAGGATTTGCGCCTCCATGCCGCTCGTGCTTGACATTGCGGCCCACATGGCTGAGGGGCGAACGATAGAATCTGCGCCAGTGGCCGACGATCTCGATCTTCTGTTTCGCAAATGGGACAGGCTCGCCGGTTGCTGACCTGACCCGATGAGAAAACCTTGTCTCACAAAATCGAACCCGATGCCGCGCCCGATGCCGCGCGCGCCGAACATGACCTCGACCCCACGGACTGGGATGCGTTCGGCAAGGAGGCGCACCGCGGCCTCGATCTGATGATCGATCATCTGCGCCGCGTTCGGGAGCGCAAGGTCTGGCAGCCGGCGCCCGACGCGGTGCGGGCGCGATTTCGCGCGCCCCTCCCGCAGGAGGGCAAGCCCCTCGTAAGCCTGATCGATGAATTCGAACGATCGATCCTGCCTTATGGCAACGGCAATACGCATCCGCTCTTCATGGGCTGGGTGCATGGCGCCGGCACAGCAGTGGGCATGGTCGCCGAAATGCTTGCCGCGGGGCTCAACGCCAATTGCGGCGGCCGCGACCATATCGCGATCGAGGTCGAGAAGGAGATTACGCTCTGGCTCGCCGAGGCCTTCGGCTTTCCGCAAGACGCGTCAGGCGTTTTCGTCACCGGCACGTCGATGGCCAATCTGGTTGCAGCCATCGTCGCGCGCACCGATGCGCTGGGCGAGCCGATACGTCGCAGCGGCCTCAGAGAAGCGGGAGGGCAGCTCGTCGGCTATGCCTCGCAAGAGGCGCATGGATCGATCGAACGGGCCTTCGAGATCGCCGGCATTGGTTCGGCCTTCCTGCGCCGCCTTCCGGTCGACGGGGCACGAAGAATGGACGTGGAAGCGCTGCGCGCCGCGATCCTGAAAGACCGCGCCGCCGGGCTCCTGCCGTTCCTCGTGGTCGGTTCCGCCGGCACGGTCAATACCGGAGCGATCGACGATCTCGATGCGCTCGCCAGTCTTTGCGCCGACGAAGACCTGTGGTTTCACATCGACGGCGCCTTCGGGGCGCTCTGCGTTCTCTCGTCCGATCTGAAGCCGCTCGTGAAGGGCATCGAACGGGCCGATTCGATTGCCTTGGATTTCCACAAATGGCTGCACGTCCCCTACGACGCCGGCTTCTTCCTGTGCCGCCATCCGCAGGTGCATCGGGAAAGCTTCATGAGCACCGCGGCCTATTTGGCGCGGGCGCCGCGCGGGCTGGCGGCGGCCGATATCTGGCCGTGCGATCTCGGTCCCGATCTGTCGCGGGGTTTTCGGGCGCTAAAAACCTGGTTCACCTTTCAAGCATACGGGGCCGAGCGGCTCGGCGCCGCGATCGCGCAAACCTGCCGGATCGCCCAACATCTCGAAGCGCTCATCGGCCGCTCGCCGATCTTCGAGGTCTGCGCGAAGGTCAGACTCAATATCGTCTGTTTCAGCGTCAAGGGCGACGCCACGGGCGAGATCAACCGCGAGATCGTGATGGATCTTCACGAATCCGGGCTCGCGGCGCCGTCGACCACGCGGCTCGAGGGCCGGCCGGTGATCCGTGCCGCCATCGTCAATCACCGGACGCGGGCGAGCGATATGGACACCTTCTTCGCCGCGGCGGAGGCAAGCGCCGAGAAAATCCGCGCCAGGCGCGCCGATCTTGCCGCTTCATAACGGGACATTTGTTAAGCCGCTGCTAACGAAGAGACCCTAAGGTCGCTCGGGGTTCACAGGGGAGTCGGCGATGCACGCGCCCGCGACCAAGCCAAAGCCGGAGCCCGCGACCATCGTCGCAACGGTGCCGCACCATGACAACTCGCCGCTCAGCGCGCTGCGCGATATCGCGGCGGCCTCGGGGATGAGCCCGAGTCAGGCCGTGCGGGACTTTGCAAACCTCGCCATCGGTCCGGGCAAGGTGAGCTTCGAGGATTATGTCAGGCTGCGGCTTTTCGACCTTGCCTATTGGGCCGGTTGCGACCGGCGCACAGTGGTCGGTCAGCGCCGCAATCGCGCTCTCGTCGTCGAGGTCAATTATCGCCACGATTGGTATGGGCTCGTCAGCGACAAGATTGCGTCCACAAGCTATCTCGCCGCCTATGGACTGCCGACCATTCCGATCGCCGCGATCTTCGCGCCGCGGCTCAAGCTGGGGGCCGCGCATATCTTGCGCAGCCGCGCGGATCTCGAGCGCTTTCTTTTGCGCGATGACGTCTATCCGCTCTTCGGCAAGCCGGCCGACGGATTCCAGAGTCTTGGCTCGATCGCTTTGCGCAAGCCGCATCAAGATCGCGGCGAGCTTGAGACGATCAACGGCACATTCGTCCGCTTCGAGGATTTTTTGGACGACGTGTCCCGCCATTATGAGGGCGGCTATATCTTCGAGCGTTTCATGCCGCCGCATCCGGACGCCGCGCGGCTCTACGGGGAAAGATTAGGGACCACGCGTATCGTCACGCTCTGCGATGCGGATGGCCCGCAGATTTTCCGGGCGAGCTGGAAGATTCCGTCCGGGCAAAACACGGCCGACAATTTCTGGCGGAGCGGCAACCTTCTCGCCAAGATCGATCTCGAGAGCGGCGCCGTCGAGAAGGTCGTCTCCGGTACCGGGTTCGACACAAGGCTCGAAACCCATCATCCCGACACCGGCGCGCCGCTCATCGGCGCCGCCGTGCCGCGCTGGTCGGACGTGAAAGAGGTGGCGCTCGAAGGCGCCCGGGTCATGCGGCACGTGCCCATGCTCGGCTGGGACCTGGGCTCGGCTGCCGAAGGGCCGGTCATCGTCGAGATGAACGAGACTCCGGACCTATTTTTGAACCAATTTGCCAATGCGCGCGGCGTTCTGGAGGCGGATTTCCTCGCCTTCATGGCCGAACAAGAGCGCGCGGCCAAGGCGCATGAAGCTTGGATGAAACGCCAGATCGCAAAGCTGTGAGCTTACAGGCTCGGCCAGCACGTTCTCCGGCACTCTTGCCCCATTGAGAGCCGGACCCAAGCCTTCCCTCGCAATGACGGTTGTGAGCGGGCTGATCAGCAGGTATCGAGGCGATGCGCGGCCGCCGAAATCGGGCGACGGTCAGGAAGCAAAGCATGGTTCTCCTGCGATCGATCCTCTTCAACCTTTGCTTTTACGCGCTTCTGATCGTTCTCATGATTTTCGGCATGCCGACGCTTATGGCTGGCCGCCGCAGGGTCGAGGGCTACGCGCGCCTTTGGGCGCGCCTTTCGCTCGCGCTGCTCGATCACATTTGCCATTTGAAGGTCGAGTTCCGGGGTCTTCAGAACCTGCCCGAGGGTCCGGCCATCGTCGCGGCGAAGCATCAATCCTTCCTCGATGTGCTCGCGCTCCTTCTTAGAGTGCGCGGCTTCACCTTCGTCTACAAACGCGAACTCGGCTTGATTCCGCTGTTCGGCCTTTATCTTCGGCGCAGCGAGCAGATCGCGATCGATCGCGCCAAGCGCGGCAGCACGTTGCCGCAAGTCATTGCCGCCGCCAAGCAGATCTTCGCCGGGAACCGGCGGCTTGTCATCTTTCCGGAGGGGACGCGCAGAGCTGCGGGCGCGCCGCCGCTCTATAAAGCCGGCGTTGCGCGCATCGCGCAGGAGACCGGCGTCGCCTGCGTGCCGGTTGCCTTGAATTCCGGCCTGTTCTGGCGCCGCCGCGGATTCATGCGGCGCGCAGGGACGGTCGTGGTCGAGTTCCTCGAGCCCATCCAGCCGGGATTGGACAAGGAAAGCTTCATACGTCTCCTCGAGACACGCATCGAGCAGGCAACCCATGGGCTCGTTGCAGAGGCGCTGGCAAAGGACCCGGCGCTCGCTGCCTCCGTACCGCAGCTTCCCGTCTCTTCGGCGTAAGATCACGCCCTCGGACACAATGGCTTGCGATGAGACTTGACCTTTGACTCAACTCGTTGAAATTTTGTTCCGGCCGAATCACTCCATGCCGGAGGGCGGCAGGAAGAATGATCATGATGATCGCGGAAATGCCCCGGCAAGCCCCCGTGGCCGGGCGCTTTTTTGGAGGGGAGTTCTGGCTACGTTTTCTTCAGCCTTTGCCGGTTGCACGCCTTTGGCGGGGGATGACCGCATGGCAGATCGCTCGGAGACATGCGGCTGGACAAACGAAGCCCCGCTGGACCAGACCGGGCAAGGCGGAGTTTGCGCCATCCGCCACGACCGACAGCTTGCCTCTTCGCAAAGTGGAAGGGGAAGTGCGGCGTGTCGGCAAGAGCGGCAACGCGCCGCTTGAGAGTCTTGCCGGCGGCGCCTTGGCGGCGCGCTTTCATGCCTGGCATGGCAGGTCCGGATGCCGTTACGTCTGCTCGGTTTTCCCGGCTAAACCCGCCGAGCCAGATTTCGGCCTGCCGGATTTCGGCGAGGCTGTAGTCATTGCCGCCGCCTTCAAGGGCGATGGCGCGCGTGGACTCGTGTCGATCTGCCAATGCGAAGCGGACGCAAACCCTGGCGCGCGCGAGTCCTTCATCGCCCAAGCTTTGGCGGCCGGTGCCGTCGAATGGCATGTTCATCTTCTTGCAACCGGGATGATGCAAAGGCGCGCGCTCCTCGCCGACATTAAGGCTATGACACGGACTGGCGCCTTCGCGAAAGCGTGTGCCGTGGCGGCTGCATAGCGATCCGGTCGGCGTCTGGATCTTCGCCCGCTCGTCCAACGGGGTCGGGATTCAAAGCCGCTGGGCCAGCCATTCGAGCGTCGCATCGACGATGCCGAGTTCGGCGAGATGCGCCTGGGTGTTGCGGACATAGTCCGGGTTTGCGCCCGAGGCGCCGTTTCCTTGCAGGACGAGGCGTTCGAGCTCCTGTCTGTCGAGGCGGCCGGCATATTGGCCATGGCTGCGGTCGACCGCGTAGGAGAGCGCTGCGACGCTGCGGCCATCATCAAGGCGGGCGCGTAGGTGCAATTCCCGATAGACGTGCGTCACTTGTTCGCGCCCGCGCAGATAGGCGATCGTCGCGGCGGCTTGCGTCGCCGCAACTCGGAAGGCAATTCCCTTGCAGGAGCCGCCGCGGTCGAGGCCGAGGACGAGGCCGGGCTTCTCCGGCGTGCCGCGATGCACATGCGAATAGACACAGAGCGCGCGATGATAGCCACGCACCGTCGCGGTCCGCCGTTCGACGAAGGAAAATCCCGGCCGCCACATCAGCGACCCGTAGCCGAACACCCAGAGATCCATCGCAATTCGTGCCTTGCGGCCGTCTCCATGAGGCGGCCCCGCCGGGCGAAAATCACGCCTCGAATCGTCGAATTTGGCCACGATCTTAGCGCATGTCCAGGCTTGCTTGGAAAATGGAGGATTGGAGATCGGCATGTCCGTCGAACCGGCGCCAGCCGCTAAGCCGCCGCGAAAATTCCTGCCTTGGGCCGCCGCTGCAATAGGCCTCCTTCTGCTTGTCGCATTTGGCTGGACACAGCTCTGGCGCTTTGCGGCGGGGGAGAGTGAAAAGACCATCGAGGCCTGGATCGCCCGCGAAAAGAGCTTCGGTCGGATCTGGTCCTGTCCCGAGCGCAAGATCGAAGGCTTCCCCTTCGCGATCGAAATTGCCTGCGCAAAACCGCGCTTCGACGGGGTGATCTTCGGCCGGCACTTCGCCGGCGGTCTCAACGGCTTGCGCGCCACGGCCGTGCTCACCCATCCAAGCGCGGTCACGGCGCAGATCGCATCGCCCTTCGCCGTCCTCTCCGACGACCGGAAGATCGACCTCGAACTCGCTTGGAACAGCCTAGACGTCGTGCTCGACGGATTGCCGCAGAATATTTGGCGCGTAACCATCACCGGAGAGAAGCTCGTCTTGCGCGGCAATTGGGAAAGCATCGGCGCGATCAATGGCACGGCCGACCATCTCTCGGCGGATGCTGCGGAACATCCAGAGCAATCGGACCGGGCTTATGATTTCAAAGTCGCCGTGAGCGACGCCACGCTGCCGGACATCGATCGCTTTCTCGGCGCGACTCTGCCCGCGGAGATCGGCGCGCAGGGCACATTGACCGAAGCGGCCTTCGACCCGTCGCTGACTGTTGCCGAGAACATTGATCATTGGCGCGCCGCCGGCGGCCGTCTCGACCTCGTCGACGCGAGTCTGGCGCACGGCGAGACGACATTCAAAGCGCACGGCGCGCTCAGTCTCGACGATTCCCACCGCGTTGAAGGCAAGCTTGATACCGAAAGCCGCGGCTTCGAACCTCTGTTGCTCCGGCTCGGCGTCAATCCGATGCTCGTCAGTGCCGGCGCGCTGTTGAGCAATCTCATCGCCGGCGCCTTGCCGAGCCGCGCTGAGACGCCGCCGGAGACCCTGATCGTGACCATCGGATTTGACAGCGGCCGTGTCTCGATCGGCCCGGCACGTACCTCGATCCGCGTGCCGCCGCTTTATTGAGCTTCATCCTCGCTCGTTCGCCGGCCGAAATCGGGCGCCGCGGTTTCCTGGCCCTCCGCGATGATGCCGCGCCGGATCGCGCGCGTGCGGGTGAAGAGATCGAACAGGCCTTGGCCGTCGCCGTTGCGGATCATCCGCTGCAAGGCGCTCAGGTCTTCCGTGAACCGGCCGAGCGTTTCCAAGACCGCCTCCTTGTTGTTCAAGAACACGTCGCGCCACATCGTCGGGTCGGAGGCGGCGATGCGGGTGAAATCGCGAAAGCCACCGGCTGAAAACTTGATGACTTCCGATTGCGTCACCGTTTCGAGATCGGCGGCGGTGCCGACGATATTATAGGCGATGAGATGCGGCACATGGCTCGTGATGGCGAGCACGAGATCATGATGGGCCGGACTCATGATTTCGACATTGGCGCCGGCTGCCGTCCAGAATTCGGCGAGCCGCGCGACGGCCTTTGAATCGGTGCCTTCGGGCGGCGTCAGGATGCACCAGCGCTTGCGGAAGAGCGTGGCAAACCCAGCCTCGGGCCCCGACTGCTCGGTCCCGGCGACCGGATGCGCCGGGATGAAATGAACGGAAGCGGGCAGATGCGGCGCGACGGCCGCAATGATCGAGCTTTTGACCGATCCGACGTCGGAGACGATAGCCCCGGCTTTGAGATGCGGCCCGATCTCACGCGC
>DATFNQ010000118.1:0-14516 GCA_035266305.1 Methylovirgula sp. | reverse complement strand
GCCGGGGTCCGCCGCAGGCGCGGGTCGAGGGGCTCGAAGTTTTCGAGGCCGATCCTTCGGCGCTTGCCCAGCTCGGCGGGGCAGACGGATTCTTGCAACTCGCGACGGTTTAGTCGGTGGCTCCGAAGATCGCTTCGAACTCGCCCCGTAGGACCAGATCGACCTCGCCCATCGTCACGCTGCGCCCCAGATCGTGAAGGCTGGTCACGCCGAAATGCGTCGCCGTGACGCCGCAAGGCGCGATGTCGGCGAAATGCGAGAGGTCCGGCGCGACATTCAGTGCCAACCCGTGGAACGAGACCCAGCGGCGCACGCGGATGCCGATCGCGGCGATCTTGTCCTCGGCCGGCTCTCCGGCCTGCCCGCGCGGCTTGTCGGGACGCGCCACCCAGATGCCGACCCGCTCCTCCCGTCGCTCGCCGTGCACGTCGAAATCGGCGAGCGTCGCGACGATCCAGGCCTCCAGCGCCGCCACGAAGCCGCGCAGATCCGGCGCGCGGCGAGAAAGATCGAGCATGACATAGCAGATGCGCTGGCCCGGTCCGTGATAAGTGAGCTGGCCGCCCCGGCCGGTGCGATAGAGGGGAAAGCGCAGGCCGGCGGGATCGGTATGGCCGGCCGATGTGCCGGCGGTATAGAGCGGCGGATGTTCGACGAGAAACACGGCTTCGGCGGCTTCGCCGGCGGCGATCGCCTCAGCGCGCGCCTCCATCGCGGCGACCGCCGCTTCATAAGGCATGAGATCCCTCAACTCGCGCCATTCGACCGGCGGCGCGCCGGGCGGCGGCAACATCGAGGGGGGAAGGGCCGCGAGCCTTGTCAGTTGATGGCCTTTTTGTTAGACGACACGGCCTTCGCGGCCATGGCGGAATTGGTAGACGCGCTAGCTTGAGGTGCTAGTTGGGAAACCAGTGGAGGTTCGAGTCCTCTTGGCCGCACCATCGCATGTTTCTGAACATCGGATCACTCGACCGATCCTGGCAAGGGCGGAGCGGTCTTTGCGGCTGGCCGCGACGGCGAAGCCGCATTTGGTCGAGAACGCGAACGTGTGGGCGACGCCCAGCCTCTCGGCCGGGCAGGCTGCCGCCGCTGCCGCTGTCATTTTCTTGTTGCCGTGGCTCCCGCTAATGTAGTTCGCGAATCTCCCGCCCGCTTCGCTGCCGAAGTCCTCCGCCCAAATCCCAGTTCAAGCTCCAGCCGGATCAATCTGATGCCAAGAATGACCGACATCGCCTTGATGAGGCACAGGGTCTTGCCCAACCAGTGGGACCTGCTGGCGTTCGTGGCTATCATGGCCGGGCTCGTCGCCGTGGTCAGGGGTTTTCACGGCATGGTCGTGCCGCTTCCGCCGGCCAAGGCACCCGTCATCGATCTCGACTATTGGAACTTGCCCTATTACGCATTGCGGACAACGCTGCGCATGTTCGCGGCGATGCTGGCTTCGCTGGTGTTCACCTTCACCTATGCGACTCTGGCGGCGAAAAGCCGGCGCGCCGAAATGGTGCTGATCCCGGTGCTCGACATCCTCCAGTCGGTGCCGATCCTGGGATTCCTTTCCTTTACGGTGACGTTTTTCCTTGGGCTCTTCCCGGGCAGCGTGCTTGGCGCGGAATGCGCGGCGGTTTTCGTGATCTTCACGAGCCAGGCCTGGAACATGGCCTTCTCATTATATCAGTCGCTGCGCACCGTCCCGCGCGATCTCGACGAAGTGGCGCGCGGATTTCGCCTCACGGGATGGCAGAAATTCTGGCAGCTCGAAGCGCCCTTCGCCATGCCGGGGCTCATCTGGAACATGATGATGTCGATGTCCGGCGGCTGGTTCTTCGTCGTCGCCTCCGAAGCGATCACCGTCGGCGACACGACGGTCACATTGCCGGGCATCGGCTCCTACATCGCAAAGGCCAACGAACAGGGCCGCTGGGACGCGATATTCGCCGCCGTCGTGGCGATGGCGCTCGTCATTCTGACTTACGATCAAGTGTTTTTTCGGCCGATCGTCGCCTGGGCCGGAAAATTCCGCGTTGAACTTTCGGCCTCGCAAATCCAGGAACGATCCTGGGTGCTTGGCGTCTTACAGCGCACTTACTGGGTTCGCATGGGATTTCAGCCCATTTCCAATGCGCTTCGCTCGGTCGGCCTGTGGGAGATAGGCCTGCCCGCTTCCTGGTCAAGGCGCCCGGCGCTGTCGGCGACGACTTCACGGCTTATCGACGTCATTTGGATTCTTCTCATCCTGGCTGGCGCGGCCTGGGCCTTGTGGAGCGTCGCTACTTTTGTCGGCACCGAATTGACCGGGTACGACGTTTGGAACGTTTTCGTTCTGACCTCGATCACCTTGCTGCGCGTTCTGGTGCTGATGGCCGTGGCGACGATCTTTTGGGTTCCGATCAGTGTCTGGATTGGCTTGCGGCCACGCGTCGCCGAACGCGTTCAGCCGATGGCGCAGTTTCTCGCCGCCTTCCCCGTCAATCTGCTGTTCGGAGCGGCGGTCGCGCTTGTGCTCGCCTTCCATCTGAACCCCGACATCTGGCTCAGCATACTCATCATAACCGGCACGCAGTGGTATATCGTGTTCAACGTGATCGCGGGCGCCGCGGCCTTCCCCAACGACTTGCGCGAGGTCGCCGCGAATTTTCGCGTGCATGGCTGGGACTGGTGGACGCGCGTGATTCTGCCCGGCGTCCTGCCCTATTATATCACCGGGGCGATCACGGCTTCGGGCGGTTCCTGGAACGCCTCCATCGTCGCCGAATATGTCCAGTGGAAAGACCAAACCGTCGTCGCGCATGGCATCGGCGCCTATATTTCGCAAGCGACGGAGAAGGGCGATTTCCCGAAAATCGTTCTCGGCGTCGCGATGATGTCGATTTTCGTCGCCTTTTTCAATCGGCTGTTCTGGCGCCAGCTCTATTCTTACGCCGCACGCCGCCTGCGGCTATAGCGACCGCCGGGCGCATGCTCCCCTGAGAGACTCGGGACTTCCCAGGCAAGATCATGCGCGAGGATAGACAGACAGAAAGCGTGATTGCTTCCGGCGGAAGCGCTCAAGTTCCATAACGGAGAGACCCATGCTCGACACCGCTTCTTCGGTTCTGCTCGATGTGAGCCATGTCAGCCAGAACTTCGTCACGGGCTCGGGCCAGATGGGTCCGGCGGTCCTGCAAGATCTTTCGCTGACCCTCAAGGAGGGCGAGATCGTCTGCCTTATCGGGCGCTCGGGCTGCGGCAAATCGACTTTGTTGCGCATCATATCGGGCCTCATTCACCAGACCGCCGGCGACGTGACGTTTTGCGGCCAACCGGTCACCGGCCCATACGAGGGCACCGCGATGGTGTTTCAAAGCTTCGCCCTGTTCCCGTGGCTGGACGTGCTCGACAATGTGGAGATTGGCCTTCGCGCCCACGGCACGCCGCCTGAAGAGGCGCGCAAGCAGGCCATCGCCTCCATCGACACAATCGGGCTGGACGGCTTCGAATCGGCCTATCCGAAGGAGCTTTCCGGCGGCATGCGCCAGCGCGTCGGCTTCGCGCGGGCGCTTGTCGTGCAGCCCAAGATACTGCTGATGGACGAGCCCTTTTCGGCGCTTGACGTTCTGACGGCGGAAACCTTGCGCACCGACCTTCTCGATCTTTGGTCGGAAGGCAAAATGCCGACCAAATCGATCCTGATGGTCACGCATAATATCGAGGAGGCGGTGCTGATGGCCGACCGCATCCTGGTCCTTTCGTCGAATCCTGGCCGCATCGCCGCGGAAATCCAGGTTTCGCTCATTCAACCGCGCGATCGCCTCGACCCCGATTTCCGCCAGCTCGTCGACAAGATCTATGCGCTGATGACCCAGCGTCCCGAACCCAAGCCTGCGGGGCGCGAAGGCGCCGTGCCCGGCATGGGTCTTAGCATGGAGCTGCCCAGCGTCTCGACCAACTCGATCGCCGGCATGCTCGAGGAGCTGGCCGCGCCGCCCTATAACGGGCGCGCCGACCTGCCGCACCTGGCCGAGTCGCTGCAACTTGAAGTCGACGATCTTTTTCCTTTGGGTGAGACCCTGCAATTGCTGCGCTTCGCCGAACTCGAAGAGGGAGACATCAAGCTGACCCCGGCCGGCAAGCGCTTCGTCGATTCGGACGTCGATCAACGCAAGAAGCTGTTCGGCGACCATCTGCTCGCCTATGTGCCGCTCGCGGCGCACATCAAACGCATCCTCGACGAGCGGCCGAGCCATCGGGCGCCGGCGACGCGTTTTCGCGAGGAGCTTGAGGACTATATGTCCGAAGACTATGCGGAGCGGACTTTGCGCACCATCATCAATCTTGGCCGTTACGGCGAACTGTTCGCCTATGACGAAAACGCCCAGGCGTTCAGCCTTGAAAATCCGCAATAGTCGCGGCCGCTCGGCGAACGCCTCTGTGATGGATGGCAGCGATATTCAGCCTCCGTTCAGCCATAAAGCATTTGCCTATTGGCGATTCTTTTCAGCTCCGGGTGGAAGATGCGCGCCCTTTTTGGAACGCTGATCGGATTTTCTCTGCTCCTCACTCTCGTTCTCTCGCCCCAGCAGGCTCGCGCGCAAGATCAGGAGCCTCGGCTCGCCCTCGTCATCGGCAATGCGAATTACAATGAGGCGCCGCTCGCAACTCCGGGCAACGATGCCGGTCTCGTCGCGCAAACCTTGCAGGCGGCCGGATTCGAGGTGACCGCGGGGGCCGATCTCGATCAGGACGCGTTGCGCAAGGCCTTGCGCGACTTCGTCGCCAAAGTGCAGGCGGCCGGACCGGACGCCGTCGTCTTCGTCTATCTTTCGGGTCGCGGGCTGCAATATGCGGGCGAGAATTATTTCGCCCCTGTCGATGCGGTCGTGCAGCGCGAGGCCGATGTACCGCTCGCCGATATGCGGCTCACGGATTATACGCAGGCGCTCGCGGCCACGCCGGCCAAGGCGCGGATTTTCGTGTTCGATATCGCTCTTTCCCTGCATTTCGCGACCGAAGGCGCTCCCTTCGCCAGCGGCCTCGCGCTCGTCGATGCGGAGCCCGGGTCGCTTTACGCGTTCAATGCCGCGCCCGGCACGATCGCGCCGGACGAGCCCGGACCTTACGGCGTTTACGCGCAGGCGCTCGTCGAGATGATGCGCGACGGCGCGCCCGTCAATCAAGTCTTCGCCGCCACCCGGCTGCGGGTGAATCAGCTGACCAATGGCGCGGTGGTGCCCTGGGACGTGTCGAAGATCGAGGCGCCGGTCTTCTTCTTTACGCGCGACGCGAGTGCGCCGCCGCTGCCCAATTGGGCGAGCCAGGAGAACCAACCGCTGAATGGATTGCCGGCCTCCGAAGCCTATGCGCTCGTCGTCGAGCGCGACACGCTCGCGGGCTATGAGGCTTTTTTGGCGGCCTATCCGCGTGATCCGCTCGCACTGCGCGTGCGCGCCCTGCTTGCGGCGCGGCGCGAAGCCCTCACCTGGCGGCGTGCGCTCGATGCCAATACGCCGCAGGCCTATTGGACCTATATGCGCCGCTATCCGCATGGGCCGCATTTCACGGATGCGCGCCGGCGGCTCGGCGTTCTCGGCGCAGCGCTCGACCCACCGCCGCGCTTCGACCCTTATGATTTCGAAGGCCTGCCGCCGCCACCGGAGGAGGAATATGCGATCATCGACCAGCCGGTGCTGATCTTCAACGATCCGGGCTTTCCGCCTCCGCCGCCCGCGCCTGTGTTCATTTTGCCGGTGCGCCCGGTTGAATTCGAGCATTTGCCGTCGCCGGCCGCGGCGCGGCCGGGCTCCCTGCCGGCGCCGGCGCCGATTCCGCTGCCATTCTCTCGACCGGCCGCAAAGAAGCCGGGCGCCATCGTCCAGCCGAACGTCAGCCAGAACCAAGGTGGAACGCCAGCGCAAGGCACACCGCCCGGCGCTCCGAGCAAACCTGGCAAACCCGTGCTTCCGGAGAAACCGGCCCCCGGCAAACCGCCTGGGCCAATTTCGGAGAAAAAGGCCGCCACGCCGTCTGGCAAACCGGTCACACGTGAGGTGAAGCCGAAAGAACCTGTGAAGCCAAAGAAAAGTGCGAAGCCCGAAATCAAGAAGCCTCACGGGCCGCCGCAAGGCGCAAAGCCCTCAAAACCTGCGCCCAAGCACGCAAAACCAAAAGGGGCGGCGAGGCCGGCGAGTGAACACAAGCCCGCCACCAAGGCGGGCAAACCGACGCATGTCGCAAAGCCACCGGGCAAACCAAAGCGGGAAGATTCGTCCAAAGGACATAAACCGCTGTAATAAAACTGCGCTTATTCTTGCGCCGAGCTCCAGAACACGAGCAACGCCAGCCGGCTTTGACGGCGCTCTCATCCGATGCACCTGAATAGGTGTGGACCAAAGATATCGATTTACTTATTGTCCAGGACGGACGAACACCGCCCGATCCGCATTTCAGACGGCAAGCCGCGCGCGGATGGCGGCGCAGATGAGGCGAACGTGCAGCACGCCGGAATAGGTGGCGTGGGACAAATGCTGACCCCGAATGATCTCGATGAGATCAAAGGGCCGGCAGGGCTTTCCCCGAGCGTTGTCGCCCCGGGCCTCCATTCACCGACGCCTCGGCCCGATGCGGGGGAGCGGCGCACGCCGACCTACGCGGCGCTCGATCTCGGCACCAACAATTGCCGGCTTCTGGTCGCGCGCCCGACGCATCACGGTCCCGACTCCGTGGGATTTCGGATCATCGATTCCTTTTCGCGCATCGTCCGGCTCGGCGAAGGGGTTTCGCAGACCGGTCGGCTCAGCGAAACCGCGATCCGACGCACCATCGAGGCGCTCGAGATCTGCCGCGACAAGATGAATGCGCGCGGCGTGACGCGGGCGCGATTGATCGCCACAGAAGCCTGCCGGATGGCCGAAAACGGCGCTGAATTCCTTGCCCAAGTGTACGAGAAATTGGGTCTCGAACTCGAAATCGTCGATCGCGAAACGGAGGCGCATCTCGCCGCCGCGGGCTGCGTTTCGCTCGCCGACGCCGCGGCCGAAGGAATCGTCCTCTTCGATATCGGCGGGGGCTCCTCGGAACTCATCTGGCTCGACGGCGCGGGGCGCGGCGCTTCGCCAGCCCTCAGCGAGCGCATTCGCTTCTGGGTCTCCTTGAAGCTCGGCGTCGTCACGCTCGCGGAAAAATTTGGCGGCATAGACGTCGACGACAACATCTTCGAGGCCATGGTGGATTGCGTCACATCCGAGCTCGACGGATTCATCGCCAGCGCGGCGACGCTCAAACGCTGCGCCAATTTCCATCTGCTCGGCACCTCCGGAACGGTCACGACGATTGGCGGCATCTTCCTCAATCTGCCCCGATATGAGCGCCGCCGTGTCGACGGGCTTTGGATGGCGGACCGCGAAATCGACGAGACCGTCAGCCGATTGCGGCTCATGTCGTACAACGAGCGCGTGGCGAACGGCTGCATCGGTCCGGAACGCGCCGATCTGGTGCTGGCCGGCTGCGCGATCCTCGAGGCAATCCGGCGCGCCTTCCCGGCCAAACGCGTGCGCATCGCCGACCGCGGCCTGCGCGAGGGCATGCTCTTGCAACTGATGAATGCCGACCGCGCGCTTGGCCGGTTTGGGCCCCGATGACCGCACCCACCCGCCGCGGCAGCGGGCGTTTGTTGAAGACGCGGGTCAAGACGGCGCGCAACCGGCCGCTTGCCTCGACGCTCTGGCTCGAACGCCAGCTCAACGATCCCTATGTCGCGCAGGCGAAACGCGAGGGCTACCGTTCGCGCGCCGCCTACAAGCTCCTTGAGATCGATGCGCGTTATCACATCCTGAAGCACGGCCAGACGGTCGTCGATCTCGGCGCGGCGCCGGGCGGCTGGTCGCAAGTCGCCGCCGCGCAGACGGGCGCCGCCGAGGGCAGGGGAAAAGTCTTCGGCATCGATCTTCTCTCGGTCGAACCCGTGCCGGGTGTCGAATTCCGGGTCTTGGATTTTCTCGATCCCGAGGCGCCGCGGATCTTGAAGGATTGGCTCGGCGGGCCGGCCGACGTGGTTCTCTCCGACATGGCGGCCAATGCGACGGGCCACCGCAAGACCGACCATTTGCGCATCATGGGCCTCGTCGAACGCGCCGCCGAATTCGCCGGCGAGATTCTGGCCGAAGGCGGCACTTTTCTCGCCAAGGTCTTGCAGGGCGGCACGGAGACCGAGCTTCTCGCCGAATTCAAACGGCAATTCGCCGAGGTGCGGCACGTGAAGCCGAAGGCGAGCCGGGCGGAATCCTCTGAACTCTATGTGCTCGCGACGGGATTCAAGAGGAAGGCGGACTGATCGCGGCGCAAACCCTCTCCCCGCTTGCGGGGAGAGGGTAGGGTGAGGGGCCGGGTGATTTGCCACAATGTTGCAGCCAATCCCCTCGCCCCTCACTGCCCTCTCCCCATTCGCTTCGCTCATGGGGAGAGGGGGTAACTCACGGCACCTTCTCCCACAGGGAGAAGGAGTCGCTAGCCGGCTTCGGCACGCTTATGTCTCGGCGGCCCGGCGAGATCAATTCCGGCGTCTTTCGGCAGGTGCAGAAACAGCAGGACCGATGTCGCCGAGACGATTGCCACGAGAAGGAAAGCCCACTGGAAGTCGGCGACGGCGAGGTGGGTCCCGCCGCGAAGACTGCGGGAAAGCTGGATCCCGAACGCGCCGACCGCAATGCCGAGGCTCAGGGACAATTGCTGGGCGACGGCGGAAAAGCTCGTCGCGCGGCTCATCGCGGCTGTGTCGATCTCGGCATAGGTGATCGCGTTTATCGCGGTGAATTCCAGCGAGCGGAAGAAACCGCCGAAGAGAAGCAGCCCCATCATCAGCAGCACCGGCGTCGACGCCGTGAACAGGCCGTAGCTCGCCAGCAAGGCGCAGCTCAAAAGCGCATCGAAGATGAGGACCCGGCGAAAGCCGATTGAGCGCAAGATCGGAACCGCCGTCACCTTCATCAGCATGGCGCCGGCGGCGGCAACGAAGGTCACCGATCCGGATTGAAAGGGGTTCATCCCGAAGCCGAGCTGTAACATCAAAGGCAGCAGGAAGGGCAGGGCGCCGATCCCGATGCGGAACAGCGAGCCGCCGACGATGCTGGCGCGAAAGGTCGGCATGGCGAGAAGGCGCAGATCGAGGATCGGAAACTTGGTCTTGCGGGCGTGAAGCGCGTAGGCCGCGAGCAAGATCGTGCCAGCGGCGAGCAAAGCGAAGATGATTCCCTTGCCAATGAAGCCGCGGCCGGCGACGGTGAGACCGAAGATCAGCGAGGCGAGGCCCGCGCCCGAAAGCAGGAAGCCCTTGACGTCGAGCGGCCAGATCGCCTCGCCCCGGACATTCTTGATGAACAGGCTGACCAGCACGATCCCGACGATGCCGATCGGCACGTTGACGAAGAAGATCCAGCGCCAGTGAAAATAGGTGGTGATGAAGCCGCCGATCAGCGGTCCGCACAGAGGGCCGAGCAAGGCGGGGATCATCAGATAGGAGAGCGCCCCGACGATCTCGGAACGGGGGACCGTGCGCAAGAGGACGAGCCGGCCGACCGGCACCATCATCGCCCCCCCGAGCCCCTGGATCATGCGGGCTGCGACGAATTCCGAAAGCGTGCTGGAGAGGCCGCAGAGGATGGAGCCGAGCGTGAAGATCGAGATCGCCGCGCGAAAAATCGTCCGGGCGCCGAATTTGTCGGCGGCCCAGCCGCTTGCCGGAATGAAGATGGCGAGCGACAGGAGGTAGGAGGTGAGGGCGAGCTTCAGCGCGATCGGGTCCTCGTGGAGATCGGCGGCGATCGCCGGCAGCGAGGTCGAAATGACCGTCCCGTCGAGGGTTTCCATAAACACGGCGCAAGCGACGATCAGCGCCGTAAGACCATAGCGCGGCAAAGATGAACCCTGTCTCTCGGGGTTTCGACGGGAGGCACATGCAATTTAGGGCGCGGCGTCACATATTGATAGGGCTCGACCGATCACCGCGGGCGTCGGCCGGGCCGTATCCGCGCTCTTTGCTTTGCGCTCTGCCGCAGGCGTGCTATGAGCCGCTGCCAACTTTGAGCATGATCCGCAAAAGTGGCCTCCGGTTTTGCGAAAAGATCATGCGATTACAAAGGAATCTAAAGCAGGATCGTTGCAAACGATCCTGCTTTAGTGCCCGCCGCGGGTCGCTTGCCGATTCGCGGCACTCTTTTCAGTCCGCGGCGCTGGGCAGCGCCGCTGAGCACGGAGTTGGCCATGGCAGCGATCACAAGACCGGCGTTCAGGGAAGCCCTCACGTTCGACGACGTGCTGCTTTTGCCGGGCCATTCCGAGATCCTGCCGGGCACCGTCGATCTCAAGACGCGGCTCACTGTCGAGATCAGCCTCAACCTGCCGATCATCTCTGCCGCCATGGACACGGTGACCGAGGCGCGGCTGGCCATCGCCTTGGCCCAGGCGGGCGGCATTGGCGTGATCCATCGCAACATGGATCCGGAGGAACAGGCCGAGGAAGTGCGCAAGGTGAAGCGCTACGAAAGCGGAATGGTGGTCAATCCGATCACGATCTTTCCCGACGAAATGCTCGCCGACGCGCTCGCGCTCATGCGCCAGCACGGCATATCCGGCATTCCGGTCGTCGAGCGCGGACCGAGCGGCAAGCCGGCGCGGCTCTGCGGCATTCTGACCAATCGCGACGTGCGATTCGCCGACAATCCGTTTCAACCGGTTTCGGAATTGATGACGAAGCGGGTCGTCACCGTGCGCGAAGGCGTGAGCCAGGAGGAGGCGCGCCGCCTCCTTCACCAGTATCGGCTCGAAAAGCTTGTGGTCGTCGATGACGACGGCCGCTGCGTCGGCCTCGTGACCGTGAAAGACATGGAAAAGGCGACCCAGCATCCCGACGCCAGCAAGGACGCCGAAGGTCGTCTGCGGGTCGCCGCCGCCTCGACGGTCGGCGACAAAGGGTTCGAGCGGGCGCTCGCTCTGATCGAGGCTGGCGTCGACGCCATCGTCGTCGATACCGCGCATGGCCATGCGCAATCGGTTCTCGATCAGGTCGCGCGGATCAAACGGGCGTCAAACAAAGTGGCGGTGATCGCCGGCAATGTCGCGACCGCCGACGGCACCAAGGCCTTGATCGATGCCGGCGCCGACGCGGTGAAGGTCGGCATCGGTCCCGGCTCGATCTGCACGACGCGGATCGTCGCCGGGGTCGGCGTCCCGCAGCTCACCGCGATCATGGACTCGGTCGAAGTCGCGCGTGCGGCAAATATCCCGGTGATCGCCGACGGCGGCATCAAATATTCCGGCGACCTCGCCAAGGCGATCGCGGCCGGCGCCGAATGCGCGATGATCGGCTCGCTGCTCGCCGGCACCGACGAAAGCCCCGGCGAGGTCTATCTGCTGCAAGGCCGCTCGTTCAAATCCTATCGCGGCATGGGCTCTGTCGGCGCGATGGCGCGCGGCTCGGCCGACCGCTATTTCCAGCAGGATATCAAGGACACGCTGAAACTGGTGCCGGAAGGGATCGAAGGCCAAGTGCCGTATCGCGGCCCCGCCTCCGTGATCCTCCATCAACTGGGCGGCGGCCTGCGCGCCGCCATGGGCTATGTCGGTGCGCCGACCATCGCCGAATTCCAGAACCGCGCCAGGTTCGTCAGGGTCTCGGCCGCGGGCCAGCGCGAGAGCCACGTCCATGACGTGACGATCACGCGCGAGAGCCCGAATTATCCGACCGGCGTGTGAGGCCCACACTCGGGCGGTCATATCGATATCCAGCCTGCCGAGGCCGAAATAATTGGGGTCGCGAGCAACGCTGCTCTGAGGGAGATCGCCAGATGATGGCCGGATTCATCAATATGGGGATCGGGCTCCTCGTAGCCGGCATTGGGCTGGCAATCTCTTTTGGATCTTACGCAGCCGTAAGCGAAAGCGGCGGCCATTACACCGTGGCCTGGGGCGCCGTCGTCTTCGGCGGCTTGCAGTTCATCCTCGGCTTTTTCCAGTTCCTGCGCGGCATATTCACTAAGGAGGGCCGCGCGAGTTTGGGGAAGATATTTTGGCCGCAGAGCAGGATCGGAGCCATCGTAAGATTGGGTCTATTGGCGGCGGTTGCGGCGATCTTTTGGGTCGTCGCGCCGGAGTCTTGGAAGACCATCTCACCGGCAAGCCTGCAGACATTCCCGGTAAGCGACGATGTCAGCTCTATCGCCTACTCGCCGGACGGAAAACGGATTGCCTTCGCGATGGGCGACGGCGGCCTCGAAATTTTCGATACGAGCACCGGCGCGGAGGGCAAAACACCGGCCCTCGAAGCCTATCAAGACATCCAGGCGCTCGCCTTTTCGCCGGACGGGCGATTGCTCGCGGCTGCGACCAGCGCCGGCTTGCGGATCTGGTCGAGCGCCGATTGGAGCGCGGCAAGCCCGGCGTTAGTTGGTCAGGCCCCGCAGGGCAGCTATGCCGTCGCCTTTTCGCCGGATGGCAAAGAGGTCGCCACCGGTTCGGTCTCGAAGGGATTGCTCGTCTGGAACGCCGCGAACGGCGCGTCCGAATGGCAGTCCGGCACCGGAGACAGCATCGACTCGGTTGCATTCTCTCGCGACGGCGGCCTCATCGCTTCCGGCAGTGAAAATGGCGAGATCAAGCTCTGGAATTCCACCGGTGCTTTGGTGCGCACCGTTAACAACGAGGATTACGGGTTTCCGGTCTCGACTCTGGCATTCTTCCAGGATGGTCGGCTGTCGGCGGGAGGCTACCAAAAGCCGGGAATGGCGATCTTCGACGGTGCGACTGGAACGGTCCTGCGTAAGCTGCAAAATGCACCGCCGCTTTTTGGCGCTCCGGGGGATGTTTGGTCGATCGCAATTTCGCCCGATCAAAGCTGGATCGCAGCAGACTATACGGATCGATCGATCCGGCTTTGGGACGCGAAGACCTATTCTCTGGTGCGAACCATCTTTGGTCACGCAAAGGACGTAACCGCGCTGGCATTTTCGCCGGATGGACATGAGCTGGCCTCTGGCGGCGCCGATCATGTCGTGAAGATCTGGGCCAGTCCATGATCTGTCCTGATCTGCATGTGCAAACGGGTCGCCGATTGCCAGCCACATGACTCCCGCCGCTCGCGTCGCCGCGGCGATCGAGATTATCACCGACATCGAGACGCGCCATAGGCCGGCCGCCGACGCCTTGAAGGACTGGGGTCTCGGCCATCGTTTCGCCGGATCGAAAGACCGCGCCGCACTCGCCTCGCTTACCTATGACGCGCTGCGCTGCCGCTCTTCGGCCGCCTGGATCATGGCGGCTGAGACGCCGCGCGCAATAATCCTTGGCAGCTTGCGCGAGATGCGCGGGCTCTCGGTCGAGCAAGTCGCGGCGCTTTGCACGGGCGAAGGACATGCGCCGGCTCCGCTCTCGGATGATGAGCGCAGCCGTCTCGAAACGGCGAGCCTCGATACCGCTCCGGCGCATGTGCGCGGCGATTTCCCCGAATGGCTGGCGCCGTCCTTCGCCGCGGTGTTCGGCGACGCGGCCGTCGAAGAGGGCAGGGCCTTGGCCACCCGCGCGCCGCTCGATCTGCGGGTCAATACGCTGAAGACGACGCGTGACAAGGCTGCGGCCGCTCTTCACCATCTTGGCGCCGCGCCAACCCCGCTCTCGCCGCTCGGCCTGCGCCTGCCGCTCCTCGAGGACGGTCGCAGTCCCTCGCTCGCCGGCGAGCCGGCTTATGTCAAGGGCCTCGTCGAGATCCAGGACGAAGGCTCGCAGCTCGCCGCTCTCTTCTGCGCCGCCCAACCCGGCGAACAGGTGCTCGACCTCTGCGCCGGGGGCGGCGGCAAGACGCTGGCGCTCGCCGCGGCGATGGAGAATCGCGGGCAGATCTATGCGACGGACCGCGACGCGCGGCGTCTCGCGCCGCTCTACCAGAGACTCGAGAGGGCCGGGACGCGCAATGTCCAGGTCCGCACGCCGCGGCGCGGCAGCGACATCCTCGCCGATCTCGAAACCCGCTGCGACCTCGTGCTCATCGACGCGCCCTGCACGGGCACCGGGACCTGGCGGCGCAATCCGGATGCGAAATGGCGCGTGCGGCCCGGCGCGCTGATGCAACGTATGAAGGAACAAGACGAAGTACTTGAGAGCGCGCAGAGATTCGTAAAGCAGAATGGCCGGCTCATCTACGTCACCTGTTCGCTTTTACGCGACGAGAACGAGGACCGGATCGAAGCATTTCTGGAAAATCACGCCGATTTCGCCGCGATCGGGGCGGCGGAGCTCGCCGGAGCGGCCGGCCTCCCGGAGCTTGCCGGTTTTGCCTCTCGTCTCGGGCCGGGCCTGCGCCTCTCGCCTTTGACGAGCGGCACCGACGGGTTTTTCATCGCCGGCGTTCGCCGCAGCTAGAGCGGAATGAATTTAGGCTGAGTCGATTTGGGATTCCCGAATCGGCGTAATTTTGATTCAACCTGCTGGCTGGGAGGAGGCCAGCATGGATGGGCAAGCCTTACTCTATTGATCTTCGTGAGCGGGTGGTTGCGGCG
>DATFNQ010000117.1:0-7281 GCA_035266305.1 Methylovirgula sp. | reverse complement strand
AATACTGTATTGTGATGGCGCATGGCGTGGGTTCCTTCCCGTGTCTCGAACGTCGGCAAAACGTCAAAACACAGAAGAATCCATGCCATGCGCCACGTCCACAAAAATCAAACCGGACAGCCGTGGGACAAGCCCGGCCATCCACGCGGTTCCAATGCCGCGAACCTGTCAGCTTAGCAAGATGCGCCGCGGATGGTCGGAAGCCCGGCCGGACGCTGGGTAGGAGACCGTCTTTGTAAAGGTTTAAGAACGCCAAATGAATCGATAGTTGCTCTGCCGGTGCACATAAAGAACTGATACCGAAAGTCGCTGAAATTTCCCTGCTCCGAGGTGCTTAAGCTTATCGTATCCTGATTGGAGGCTTCTTCGCGCTATAGGTGAATGTCCAAGATCAAGCAGGAGAAGCACCCTGGTTTGTGCTTTCGAAGCTGGATACCGAGACAGCTTTTTCAGCTCATTCTTATTTTGGGTGGCCTGAAGTTGTTGACCGCCCTCGCTGTTCCTGACCGCCAATTCTAGGACACATGGATTCTTGCCATGCGGTCGATCGCCGAAACGAAAATCAATGGACCATTTTGATGTTCCAATTTTGACGGGCATTCTGGCCACACGCCCGCATGTCTTCCGACTAAGTATGCATGCAGGATTCTGCCCACATCGCCTTCAGAAAAGGATCGCGCCTTAAATCCGCAGATCGGTCCGACCACCTCCAACGCGGCATTTCTAACGTCAGCTAATCCGGCCATTAATATTCTCCCGTGGTGCTCCGCTGCGATTGCCGCGAGACAATTTCGTGCGCAATCGCATTACACTGCGGATGACTCTCACTATCGCGGAGCGTCGCTAATCGGCTATGATCGCTTGAAGAACCGCTGGACGGAATGTCGAAATAGAAGGCAAAATGGCAACTTACGCAGAAGTTCAGGAACGTGTTCGCCAAGAATACGGCTTTGTGCCCAAGACATGCTGGATCGCGCATATCTTATCAGACCACAACAGTCTTACGCGTCGTGCGGTGAGTGTGATGAATGGAAGGGTTCGTCGGTGTCCGTGCCCAGGAAAAGCGACCAGCCATCATCGCCATTCTAAAGAAACTCAACATGTTGCGAGACTCAAGTTAGGCCACGATCGCGCTCTCATGCCGCGGCGAGTTGGCGGAGCACGTAAGGCAGAATGCCACCGTTGTTGAAATATTCGAGCTCGTCGAGCGTCGCGATCCGGCAATGGAGGGGCACGCTCTTCACGCTGCCGTCGGCATAGGTGATCGTGGCTTGCATCATCTGGCGCGGCTTCAATTCCTTGCCGAGACCGCGGATCGTGACCTTCTCGTCACCCTTGAGCTTGAGCGACTTCCAGCTCGTGCCGGGCTCGAAGGTGAGCGGCAGCACGCCCATGCCGACGAGGTTCGAGCGATGGATGCGCTCGAAGGATTCGGCGATCACCGCGCGCACGCCGAGCAGTTTCGTTCCCTTCGCCGCCCAGTCGCGCGATGAGCCGTTGCCATATTCGGCGCCGGCGAAGACAATAAGCGGCACGCCCTCTTCCTGGTATTTCATCGCGGCGTCATAGATCGGCATTTCCGCACCGTCCGGCCAATGCCGCGTCATTCCGCCCTCCGGCACAGTGCCGTCGGGCTTGGCGAGGATGAAGTTCTTGATGCGGATGTTGGCGAAGGTGCCGCGCATCATGATCTCATGATTGCCACGCCGCGTGCCGTACTGGTTGAAATTGGCCTGCGACACTTGCCGTTCGAGCAGGAATTGGCCGGCGGGGGAAGCCGCCTTGATCGAGCCTGCGGGCGAGATGTGGTCGGTGGTGATCTTGTCGCCGAACAGCGCCAATATGCGGGCATCGACGATGTCTTGGACCGGCTCCGGCGCGATCTTCAGCCCGTTGAAATAGGGCGGGTTCTGCACATAGGTCGAGCCCATGTCCCAATGATAGGTCTCGCCGGCCGGCACTTTCACCTTGCGCCAATGCGCATCACCCTCGAAGACGTCGGCATAGTGGCTCTTGAAGATCTTCCTCGTCACGAACTTCGAAACAAAGCTGTTGATCTCCTTCGCGCTCGGCCAAATCTCGCGCAGGTAGACGGGCTTGCCGTGCTTGTCATGGGCGAGAGGCTCGTGCGTCAGATCCTTGGTCACGGTGCCGGCGATGGCGTGGGCGACGACGAGCGGCGGCGAGGCGAGATAATTGGCCTGCACGTCGGGGCTGATGCGGCCCTCGAAATTGCGGTTGCCGGAGAGGACGGCGGCGGCGACGATCCCGTTTTCATTGATCGTGTCCGAGATCTCGGGCGCCAGCGGCCCGGAATTGCCGATGCATGTCGTGCAGCCGAAGCCGACGAGATTGAAGCCAAGCTTGTCGAGATCCTTCTGCAGCCCGGAATTAGAAAGATATTCGGCGACCACCTGGCTGCCGGGCGCGAGCGACGTCTTCACCCAAGGCTTGACGGACAGACCTTTGGCGACGGCATTGCGGGCGAGAAGTCCGGCACCGATCAGCACGCTCGGATTGGAGGTGTTGGTACAGGACGTGATCGCCGCGATGACCACGTCGCCATGGCCGAGATCATAGTTCTTTCCATGCACAGGGTAGCGCTTCTCGACATCCGCGGTCTTTTTGTATTCCGAGGCGAGCGCGGTCTTGAATCCCGACGCGACGGATTCGAGCGCGATCCTGCCCTCGGGCCGTTTCGGACCCGCCATGGAGGGCACGACGCTCTCAAGATCGAGCGTCAGAGTCTCGGTGAAGACGGGATCCGGCGTCGTCGCGGTGCGGAACATGTCCTGCGCCTTGGCATATTTCTCGACGAGCGCAATCCGCGCCGGCGCGCGGGCGGAGGTCGAAAGATAGCCGAGCGTTTCGGAATCTACGGGGAAGAAGCCGCAGGTCGCGCCATATTCCGGCGCCATGTTGGCGATGGTCGCGCGGTCGGCGAGCGAGAGATGCGCGAGGCCCGGCCCGTAGAACTCGACGAATTTGCCGACGACGCCCTGCTTGCGCAGGATTTGCGTGACGGTCAGCACCAGATCCGTCGCGGTGACGCCCTCTTTCAACTCGCCGGTCAATTTGAAGCCGACGACTTCCGGCAAAAGCATGGACAGCGGCTGGCCGAGCATGCAGGCCTCAGCCTCGATGCCGCCGACGCCCCAGCCGAGCACCGAGAGACCATTGACCATGGTCGTATGCGAATCCGTGCCGACGAGCGAATCCGGATAGGCGACCTCGATCGTCTCTTCCTTGCCGCGGGCGGGCTGGAATTTTTCCTTCCGCTTCCAGACCGTCTGGGCGAGATATTCGAGATTGACCTGATGGCAGATGCCGGTGCCGGGCGGCACGACGCGGAAATTGGCGAAGGAGCCCTGCCCCCATTTCAAGAAGCGGTAGCGCTCGCCATTGCGCTCATATTCGAGATCGACATTGGTCTTGAACGCTTTGGGAGTGCCGTAGGCATCGACGATCACCGAATGATCGATGACGAGATCGACAGGGACGAGCGGATTGATCTTCTGCGGATCGCCGCCGAGCTTGGTCATCGCGTCGCGCATCGCGGCGAGATCGACGACGGCCGGAACGCCGGTGAAATCCTGCATCAGCACGCGGGCCGGGCGAAACGCGATCTCGCGCTCGACCTTGCCTTTGTTGTCGAGCCATTCGGCGACGGCCAGGATATCTTCGCGCGTGACCGACCTGCCGTCCTCGAAACGCAGCAGATTCTCGAGCAGCACCTTCATCGAGAAGGGCAGGCGCGAAATCCCGGCAAGCCCGTTCTTCTCCGCCGCATGCAGCGAGAAATAATGATAGGTCTTGCCGCCGATGTTAAGTTTCTTTCGGGATTTGAAGGAGTCGAGCGAAGCCATGGGCTTTAAGTCCCGCGTGCTGAGGTGGGAAAAACTGAAAGCACGCCTTATAGATAGGTTCTAATCGGGCGGCTACATGGCCGAAGGTCGCAATAAACCTTCCTTCAGTACGGATCGCGTTCAAGCATGCAGATCGAGGCTTCGGCTCTCAGCGTCGAACGCGGCGGCCGCATCGTCTTCGCGGACCTCGGATTCCGGCTTAAAGCGGGCGAGGCCTTGCTGGTCACGGGCCCGAATGGGGCCGGCAAATCGACGCTGCTGCGGGCGCTCGCCGGGCTCTTGCCGCTCGCCGCCGGACGGATCGAAGTCATCCCCGCCTCCGAGGCACGGCGCGCCGAACTCTGCCACTATGTCGGCCACGCCGACGCTATAAAGCCGAGTCTCACCGCTTTCGAAAATCTCTCCTTTCTGAGCTCCCTGCTCGCGACAAGCCCGCCGCGGCCCGGCGCGCCGCAAGTCGAAACGGCGCTGGCGCGTCTCGGTCTCGGCGCCGTTGTCGACCTGCCGGCCGCCTATCTCTCGGCCGGCCAGAAGCGGCGTGCCGCGCTCGCCAGGCTGGTCGCGGTCTTTCGCCCGATCTGGCTGCTCGACGAGCCGCTCACCGCGCTCGATCTTGCCTCGCAGGCCATCGTTTTGGAGATCATGGCGGCGCATCTGGCCGAGGGTGGGATCATCATCGCCGCGACTCACGCGACGTTGGCGATCGCCGCGGCCGAACTCGCGCTGGGCCGCCCGGCAAGAGCCGCGCCATGAAGGGCCTGCCTTCCGCCCTCCGGGCGCTTCTGCGCCGCGATCTCGCCATCGGCCGGCGGATCGGCGGCGCCGCGAGCCTGGGCGTCATCTTCTTCCTCTGCCTCGTCGCGATCACGCCTTTCGCAGTCGGCCCGGATCAGGCGCTGCTCGCCCGGATCGGCCCGGCAATCCTGTGGATCTCGGCCCTGCTCGCGACCTTGCTCGGCCTCGACCGGCTATTTCAGGCCGATGCCGAAGACGGCTCGCTCGACCTGTTCCTATTGAGCGAAACTCCGCTCGAACTTATCGTTCTCGTGAAATGCCTGGCGCACTGGCTCTTGACCGGCCTGCCGCTCGTCGCCGCGAGCCCGCTCTTCGGCCTGATGCTCGGGCTCGACGCCAGGGCGCTCGGGGCCGTCACGGCCTCGCTCTTTGTCGGCACACCAGCGCTCACCTTGGTCGGCGCCATCGGCGCGGCTCTGACCGTCAGTCTGCGCCGTGGCGGTCTGCTGCTCGCAATTCTCATTCTGCCGCTCTCGATCCCGATTCTGATTTTCGGGGTCGCCGCAGCGGCCGGCGCGGTTGGCTTTGTGACGCCCTTCCTGATCCTCTGTGGCCTCACGCTTGTGGCGCTCGCCCTCGCGCCTTTCGCCGCGGCCTTGGCGCTGCGGCATGGCGCGGAGTGAGGCCGTGAAGTTTTGAAGGCCGAGGCACTGGCGACCCCACCCCGACGAGCCTGCGAACAGGCGAGATCCGGGGTCCAGACCGAAGGCGCGAACGTTAAAATTCGAACGGCTGGAACCCGGCTCGAAGCGGAGCCTGTCATCGGGCCGGCCGAAAGCCGGACCCGTTGGCTTCGGCCATTATCCTGCTCGCAGAGACAGGGAAAGGGAAAATCCAGGAATTGCTTTGCATCGGCGACGCGCCTAGATGAGAACAATGCCTAACTACGCCAATCCGGCCGAATTCCTTCGCCTCGTGCGCGTCGCTCTGCCAGTGACGGCGGGGGTCACCGCGGTCCTCTTCGGCATTGGCCTCTATCTCGCCCTCTTCGTCGCGCCGCCCGACTATCAGCAGGGCGAGACGGTGCGGATCATGTATCTTCACGTGCCTTCGGCCTGGATGGCGATGTTCGTCTATCTGGTCATGAGCGCGGCGGCGCTCGGGACGCTCGTCTGGCGCCATCCGCTCGCCGACGCGGCGCAAAAAGCCGCGGCGCCGCTTGGCGCCGGATTCACATCTCTCTGCCTCGTGACCGGCTCGCTCTGGGGCAAGCCGGAATGGGGCACCTGGTGGGTGTGGGACGCGCGCTTGACCTCGGTCTTCGTGCTGTTCCTGATCTATCTCGGTATCATCGCGCTCTGGCAGGTGATCGAGGACCCCGGCAAGGGCGCGCGGCTCGCAGCCATTTTCACGCTGGTCGGCGCCGTCAATATCCCGATCATCAAGTTCTCCGTCGATTGGTGGAACACTCTGCACCAATCGTCCTCCGTCTTCCGCATGGGCGGCCCGACGATCGCGCTCTCCATGCTCTGGCCGCTGATCGTCATGGCGCTGGCCTTCACGAGCCTGTTCCTCACCTTGCACATGATGGCGATCCGCAACGAGATCCTGCGCCGGCGCATCCGGCGGCTCTCGATGCTCGCGGCGAGCGCCGGCGAAGGCGAGGCGCATGTTCCCGCAATCTTTGCCGAGCCGGCGCAATGAGCGATCCCAATTCCGGCTTCGTGATTGCCGCCTATATCGTCGCCCTGGTGGTGATCGCCGGCATGATCGTCGCGACCATTGCGGATTACGCCAGCCTCAAGAAGAGCCTCGCAAAGCTCGCCGCCCGCACCGGCCGCCACGTCGATGATCGAGACGAGCGCAAATGAGATTGGAACGGCCGAGCTTCGGATGGACGAGGTGAGCGCGCCCTCGCAGGACGCGAAGGAGGATCTCGCGGCCCAAGCGGGCCAGGAGCCGCCCGCCCGCTCACGGCTCGTCTTCCTCCCCTTGATTTTGTTCGCGGCCTTGGCGCTGCTCTTTCTCGTGCGCCTGTTTGCCGGCGACGTCTCCCACCTGCCTTCCGCGCTCATCGGTAGGCAAGTTCCTCACTTCAACCTGCCGCCGGTCGCGGGCCTTGCCGAGCGGCCCGGCCTCACAGATCAGGACATGCGACAGGGCGGCGTCACAATCCTCAATGTCTTCGCCTCGTGGTGCGCACCTTGCCATCAGGAACATGCTTTGCTCTTCGCGCTGGCCGAAGACGACAGCCTCGCGCAACAAGGCGTGCGGCTTTACGGCATCGCCTATAAGGACGCGCCGGAAAACGTCCGCCGCTTCCTCGGCCAGGATGGCGATCCCTTTGCGCGGATCGGGGTCGATCAGAGCGGGCGCACAGGCATCGACTTCGGCGTCTATGGCGTGCCCGAGACGTTCATCATCAGGGGCGACGGCACGATCGCCTTCAAATTCGTCGGCCCGATCAGCGAAGACGCGCTGCGCGACACAATTCTGCCGCAGATCGAAAAGGCGCGGCGCTAGAGCATCGGACACTCAGGTGACTCCATATCCGGCGGCAGCGAAGTAGTTTCTGCATTCGGCAGGCTCGAACAGGTCGCAGATTTGTCCGATGGCCTGCCAGAGGGCATCGATGGTCCTGATGGCCTTGGCGCGCAGATGGGCTTTGAGTTTTGCGAAG
>DATFNQ010000116.1:0-28689 GCA_035266305.1 Methylovirgula sp. | reverse complement strand
CAGGACGCTTCACCGGTTCGCGCTCCCGACCTGTTTGCGTTCCGGATGGAGAAGCGGCTTGGCGAGTGCGGCGAGCGCCTGCCGGTAAGCGACGGGACTGAACACTCGATCATAAAGCCGGCGCGTGTCGCTTTTCATGCGGTCATCCGCGAGCAGGCAATTTGCCTGCGTGACCTGTCGTATCGCCGCCGCAAACTCCAGCGCATCGGAAGCGAGCGTGACGTTGGCCAATTGCGCCGGGTCTGTTCCCATGCCGCGGAATGCACGTTCGGTGGCGATCAATGGCGCGCCGCTGGAGAGTGCCTCGATCGTCTTGATCGATATGCCGAACCCTTCGGTGACCGGCAGAAGAACCGCTGCCGCCTCGGCATAGGCCTTGTTCAGATCTCCGGTATAGCCCGCGAACGACGCGGCATGTTCGCGGAAGAGGGCTGGCGCGCGCCGGCGAAATTCCTGATCGATGTTGCCAATAATCTTGACCGGAGCATCTGGGATGTGCGGCATGACTTCGCTCAGGAACCAGGCAATGCCGAGAAAATTGGGGTAATTCGCACTCGCCACGATGATGATGTCGGATCGCCCGCGGCCAGTCGATATGGGTTCGACGGCCGGAAAGATGAGGACATGCCGCTTATCCGGCATGAGCTGCTCGAATGTTGCCGCTTCTTCCGCATTCAAATGAATGAGAACCTCGGCCGCGGCCATGTTGTCGAGTTCGATGCGGAGCATGGAATCGTAAGTTGCGGCAGGCGGAAGCGTCCAAGACCCAGGTTGACGCAAAGCAAATTGGCGCGCTTGCAAATCGTGCGTATCGAGCAAGATGGGGCATCCCCGATCGCCTCGCACTTTGACGGCTGCGAGCATGCAAAAGAAATGATTGCAGTGGATGAGATCTATCTCGGGCAGCTCCATGACTTCGGCCGGCAGCGACGCGAGCCTCGCCGTTTCGACCAGCACCGCCGCGTAATTGCCGTGCAGCCAATCCTTGAAGGACCGCAGAAAGGCCGGCGCCAAAACCGCGCGAAGGGGCATGCCGGTGAAGTAACGCCTGTCAGCTTGCAGATCCTGCGTGGCGCCCAGATAGGCGGCATGCGCCGCAGATCCCTCGATCTGCCCCGGAAAATCGGCAATCGCCAATTCTAGCAATCTGGCGCCCAGCGCCCGATAGGCCTGAGCTTGTGCGACAAAGACCTTGTGACTGCCGCAGGAATGCCATGCCGGATGAATGAGGAGAACGGTTTTGCCCTGCAAGGGAGCGGCGGCGGAACCGGTTTCAACAGCCCGGTCGCGCGGGACAGGTGACCCGTAGCCGACGAAATTCACGCTGCCATCACGCATCGGATCATGATCCCCGCTCAACTCCGCTTGCGCGTCGCGCTTGCGATCACGCGAATGGGGATGCGGAACCAAAGCATCAGCAGCATCGTCAGCCCCGGGCCGAGTGCCGCGGCGACGCTTTGGTAGGACTCGGCCAGCCGGGCAGCAGCGCGCGAGCGTCGCTGCCAGCGCGACAGCCGCGAATCCTCATCCCGGCAGTCAACACGCACAAGAAGAGCGGCATAATGCAAGCGCAGCCAGCCGGTCTGGCAGAAGCGCGCGGCCCTCGCGATAAGATGGTCGATGATCAAGAGCTGTGTCCTGTGGTTGTTGTCACCCGCGCCGCCCGCTTCGAAGCCGATGAAATGGTTCAATTGCGCCTGCCGCGAAAACACGTTCGCCCCGTGAATGCGGTAGATGAAGACCGCCTCATCGATGATCACGCTGCCGGAGAGCGCGCTGATCGCGCAGGCGAAATACATATCCGTTCCGGTTCGCAGGTGGGCGAGCTCGGGATTGTCCGAGAAAAGATTGAGCGCGTCGCGACGGTAGCAGATACCGGAGGTCGGGGACCAGACCCATTTGCTCGACAAGGGCGACACGAAGTGGATCTTCTCCGTCAGCGATTTGGCTGCTGCCTTGGCAGGCCAAGCCGCATCGAAGTGATGCTGATAGGGCCGCACGATGTTGTGCCGCAGCCCCCGGCCGCTGCGAACATAGCGATTGAGTTCCTCTCCGGTGCCTACGACGATCTGATCGCCGACCACTTGCAGCATGTCGCCGGAGGTGAAGCCGACATGGATACGCAGGGAGAGATGCACGAATATGTGCGTCCCGACGGCGTGCGCGAGCAGGACGTCGTCCGCGTCCATGAAAATCACATAAGCTCCGGATGCGGCGGCCAACCCGTCGAGCGAAGCCGGCGTCTGGCCGTCGTTGCTGGCGCGCCGAATGACGATCGCTTGCGAATAGCGATCGGCGATCGCGGTCAGGATACTTGGGCTTTCGTCCGTGGAAGCATTGTCGACGACGATGCATTCGACGTTCGCATAGGTCTGCTGGAACACGCTGTCAACGGCCTGATCGAGGAAGCGGCCGTAGTTGTAATTGACAATGATGACGCTGACCAAGGGCAGACGAAAGGCCGAGTCGCGAATTGCGGCTTTGGCCGAAAAGCTTTCTGCCGGGTCTGAAATATTCACAGTTCATCCTCCCGATAGAGCCGGCCGGCCGGCTTTATCGAACCCTGAGACGCTCCACGTGCAAGACCGGGCCAGGAGTTGATCTCGCGCTCCGGTCGCCCGGTCGCGGCCCAACCCGGCGCCGCAACTCTGGTGCTCCAGAGAAATTGATTGAAATCGGCCCCATTTGCCTCCCTCCGGCTTCGCCGAAAGATCCCCGGTCCATGCCCGCGCTTGATCCAAAGCTCTCGGTTCTATAAACGAAACCGATATGATAATTGGGCCATCCAGCCCTAAGAGCGAGAAATAAGGCGAGGGGGAAGCAGTCGGACTTCTCGGCTGGCCTCAGCATATCCATCTTTGCGCACCGGGTCGAGAATTGTCCGGCGCCGGTTCAAACCGAGAACGCCGGGCTCGTGAAGATTGCATCAAGTTCTTGTTCCGGCAAGATTGCCGTCCTGAGGCCGGGGTCGACAGATCATCGTCCCGGAACAGGATAATGGTCCAGGTGACAATGCCCCGGCTCCTTTATCTCTATCTCGCGAAGCGCATCTTACTCGCGGTGCTGGTGCTCGAAACGGGCCTGTGCGTGCCCGTGGTGATGACCTCCCTGTTTCATTACCTGCCGACGGCGGCTTTACGCAGCGGCCTTCTGCTGCCCGCCCTGCTCGGCATCTTGCCGACGGTGGTCTACATCGCGCTGCCGATGGCAGTCGGCATCGCCGTGGCGGCGGAATTCTCGCGCATGGCGGCGGACGGGATGATCGCTGTTCTCTACTCGCTGCGCCTCTCGGTCTTGTCGATTTGTCTGCCGGCCGCACTCGTTGCCGCCGTCGCCGTCGGCTTCGGCTATTGGATATCCTGCTTCGTGGCACCCGCCTATGTGGGCCAGATGCACGACGTGATTCACGTCATCCGCAACTCGCTCAATCACCGCCTGCTTGAACCGGCGCAGTTCTATACGTTCGACAACGGCACGCGCACGCTCTATTTCCAGCGCTGGCAAGCGCCCGACGTCGTCAGCGGCATGTTCATCCACCAATTCAATACGGCGAAGAACGAGGAGGAAATCATCACCGCGCGGCAAACCGAATTCCGCCGCAACGAGCACGGCGTTCTGTTGATCATGAGCCATGGATCGTTTCAGAGCCGGCCGGTCGGCTCGACCGAGATGCGCACGGCCGATTTCGACGAATATGTCATCCAGCTCGACATGCAGGGCACCAACGGCCTTCCCAAGCGCAATTGGCAAGGCGTCTTCGAATTGCCTTTGAAGAAATTCCTCCAAGCCGCGCCGGGGCCGGGAGCAGAGCATTACCTGGCCGCCGAATGGATGAGCGAAGCGGCCAAGCGATTCGGCATTCCGATCCTCGCCTTGGCGCATGCGCTCTTGGCGATGGGTCTGGTCCTGACCTTGGCGAACGTCACCGGCCGCAACGCGGCGACGATTGCGCCACTGATCGTCGTGCCTTTGCTGCATATCGGGATTTTGATCGGCACGGAGAGTCTGGTCCGCCGCGACCCCCGGCTCGTCATCCTCATCGCTCTGGCAATCGGCGTGGAATTCCTCGGCGCGTTCATCCTCATCAGCCGGCAACAAGCGAATTTCGCCGTCGCTCGCCCGATCAAGACAGGGCTCGCCCCTCGCCTGCCGCGCGAACCCGTTCGCCTTGACACGGTCTAGCCGATGGCGCGCGCCGGACTTATCTTCATCGTGATGTTGAAGGCGCGGCGATAGGCGGCAGTCACCTCGGCCGGCTGGCCGCAAGCGGCGACCCGCCCATCTTCGATCCAGATGACGTGGTCGCAGAGCGATTCGAGCGTCTCTAAGGAATGGGAGACGACGAGAATGGTCCCGTGCTTGCCGAATCTCCTGATGAAATCGTCGCATTTGTGGGCGAAAGTCGCATCGCCGACGGAGAGGGCCTCGTCGACGATCAAAAGGTCGGCATCGGCGTGAGCGCAGACGGCGAAGGCGAGCCGCGCCGTCATGCCGCTCGAATACATTTTCAGCGGTTGCGTGAAAAACTCGCCGATGTCGGCAAAAGCCGCGATGGAATCGAGCCGCGCCAAAATCTCGGCCCGACGCAGACCGAGAATGGCGCCGCCGATCATCGCGTTCTCGCGCCCGGTCAGCTCCTGATCGAAGCCGGCGCCTAGCGCAAGGATCGGCGCGACGCGGCCGAAGACCTCAACCTTGCCATAGCTCGGTTGGCTGATGCCGCAGATGAGCTGGAGGAGCGTGGTCTTGCCGGTGCCGTTGCGGCCGATGATCCCCCAGCATTCGCCGCGCTTAACCTCGAAGCTGATGTCCCGCAACACCCAATGCGGATGATAGTACTGCTTCCATCGCCCGAAGAGCGTCTGCATCAGCTGGTCGTTCCGCCGCATGTAGAGCTGGAACGCCTTGCCGAGGCCCTGACAGCTGATCGCCACGTCAGATGACATCGACGAACACGCTCTTGTACTGCATGAAGAAGCGATAGCTAGAGCGGAAGATGAGGAGCGAGACAAGGACGGTTCCTATGTAAAGGAGGAAGCCCGGCAGGCGATTTAACAGTACGAGATCGCGCACCATCTCGACATAGTCGCCCATGATATTGCAGCGGAGGACGATTTGCATGGCTTTGGGCGCGTCACTGACCGAATAGAAGATGGGCGTCGCGAACATGAAAACCGGAACGATCGAGGCCATCAGATGGGTGACGTCTCGGGTGAACGAGCCAAGCGCCATCAAGAACCAGCTAACCCCGAGCAGAAACAGGAAAAACGGAACCACCACGAAAGGCAAAAGCAACAATGTCGGCGGCAGCCAATGCATCCATATTATCTCGAAGAAGAGCAGGACGGCGAAACTGATCCCCGCATAGACAATGGCGCGGATCGTCGCCGTCCAGGCGAGCGTTTCGCTCGGAAAAATCGACTTTTTGATGAAATTTGCGTTCTCATGCAAGAGCGCAGGGGCACGATAGGCAACCTCGCTGAAAAGGTTGAAAACGATGAGCCCCACGAAAATTTGCAGCGAATAGTTTGTAACGCCATGCGAAGCGGCGGAAGACCGAAGGCCGATGGCACTGGAAAAGATGTACGTATAGACGGTGAGCATCAGAAGCGGGCCGAAAATCGCCCAGAGCCAGCCGAGAATCGAGCCGCGAAACCGTGCCGCCAATTCGCGCCGCACCACGGCCCGGATCAGTTCCCGAAAATGCCAGGCCCGTTGGAGGGGCGTCACCAAAGTCACCTGGCCGCTGGAACTTGCTTGGAGCATTGCGCCGAAACCCGCCTCGTCGTCACTTAGTCGCTGAAAGTCAATAGGTTAGAGTGAAGGCCGCGATCAAATCACAATCTATGTCAATTGATTGCAGCGAACGGCGCGCATCTAGCCCCCGTCGAAAAGCATAGTCAACGCGCCAGGCCGGTCGCGGCGCACGCCAATCCAGGCAGGAGCGCTTCCATTGCCATCGATCCTGCTCCAGAGTCCTTGTTATCGCATGATCTTTTCGCAAACCGACTCTGCTTTCGCGGATCTGCCTTAGGAGGAGCGTTCGTCCACGACGCCGTCGATACGATTGTGGCGCGGCAAATCCTGGGTCGAGGATTGCCGGAGCGGCGCATGAAGGTAGCGCGCCGTCGCAGCGATCTCGCCTTCGAGCGCAAGAAGGGCCGCGCGGGCCTCTTCCACGCTCACACGCACGAAGCGACAGGTCTCTCCCCGCCGGAGCTGCGCCAACCGGCCTATGTCGGCGCGGGCGACGTGACCGAGCTTGGGATAGCCCCCGGTCGGGGGATGATCGGCCATGAGAACGAGCGGCTTCTTGTCCCCGGCGATCTGGATCGCGCCCATCGCGATGCCGTCGGAGACGATGTTGAAGCTCTCCTTGTGGGCAATCTCCGGTCCCTCGAGGCGATAGGCCATTCGGTCGGAGGCGGTCGTCAGGCGGAACTCCTCGCTGAAGAAGGCACTCAACGCGTCGTCGCCGAAATAATCATCCTGCGGCCCGAGCACGACGCGCAGGGGCGCCGCATTGCGGGTGAGCCAGGGCGCCGCGATCCGCGCCTCGCCGAGCCTCGCTTCTTCCGCCAGAAGCGGCAGGACATCCCCCTCGCGGAGCATGCGGCCCTCGATGCCGCCCATCCGGGAGCGCGTATGGGTGGCGCGGCTGCCGAGTTCGACGGGGGTATCGAGGCCGCCCGCAACCGCGAGATAGGCGAAGGCGCCGGCGGTCGGCCGCGCCGCCAATCTTTCGCCGGGCCGCAGAACGAGGCGCGCGGCCGGACCCACCTCCGACCCGTCGCGCAGCCACGAAAAGCCGCCGCCGCATAGTGCCACGCCGACCGGCGCTGCCGCTTCATAGAGGAATTCGACGCCGCTGAGGCCGATTTCGACCGCTGCGGGCCGGTCCGGATCGTTGCCGAGCGCGAGATTGGCGGTGCGGAAGGCCGCCCAATCCATGGGCCCGGCCGGAGTGACCCCATGCCGGCGATGGTGATAGCGTCCGCCATCCTGGACAGTTGCGCCCGGACCGGCGCGCAGAACCCGCAGAATTCCCGGCATCTCACGCCTTTGGCCGCGCGACGGGCAGTCCTTCCGCAGCGGCCTGTTGCAAAGCCGCGAAGGTCGCGCCATCGATCGGCTCGAATGTAACCATATCGCCGATTTCAACGAGAAAGGCCGGCCTGCGCCGCGGGTCGAAGAGGGCGGCGGGCGTGCGGCCGATGTCATACCAGCCGGTCGGCATGGCGATGCTGGCGATGAGCGCCTGGCCGCCGGCGATCAGCACGGCGCCCGGCGCGACCGGCGGGCGCGGCACCGGCCGCCGCGAGATCGTCAGCTCGGACGGCAGGCCGCCGAGAAAGACGTAGCCCGGCGCGAATCCATACATATAGACGCGGTAGGCAGCGCCCGCATGCAGCGCCGCGACCTTCTCCGGCGAAAGGCCGAGCGCCGCCGCGACTTCGCCGAGATCCTCGGCATGCGGCGCGTCGTAGCAGACCGGAATCAGCCAGTGGCGCGCCGGCGCCCCGACATCGTCGGGCTCGGGATCGAGGCGGCGAATGCGTTCGCTCAAAGCCGCGGTCGACAAGACCCGCGGATCGAAATGGATCATCAGCGAGCGATAGGTCGGCACCGTCTCGACGATCCCGGCGATGGGCTGCGCCGCCAGTGCCCGGTCGAGCGCGCGAACCCGGTCGTTCAGCGCCGGATCGATCGTCGTGCCGAATTCGACGACGAGTGCCATTTCCCCGGCAGGCAGAAAACGCGGAGCTCCACTCTGCATGTTTCACCTTCGCCGCGTTCAGTTCGGGAACCAGTTGGCGAAGACCCCGACGAGCAGAAATACGCCGAGCAGAAGGCGATAGACGGCGAAAGGCCAGGCGGAAAACCGCTCGAGGATGCGCAACAGTCCCCATATGGCGACGAAGGCGGAAAGTGAAGCAACGATAAGCCCGAAGGCGAGAACGGACCAGCCGTGCCCGTCGAGATGTGCCTTGTGCAGCTCGTAGAGCTCCTTGAAACCCGCGGCGGCGATCGCCGGAATTCCGAGCAGGAAAGAGAATCGCGCCGCCTCCGGCCGCGTGAGGTCGCGAAACAGCGCCGCCGTCAATGTCGCGCCGGAGCGTGAAACGCCCGGAATCAATGCGCCGATCTGGGCGAAGCCGACGATGAGCGCATCCTTCAGGCCGATATGGTCGAGCGTGCGCTTGTGGCGCGAATAGATTTCGGCGAGGCCCAGAAGCACCGCCATGACAATGCAGGAAATGCCGATCACGGTCAGCGTGCGAAGCGGCGAATCGCACGCATTGAGCACCGGGGCCAGGATGATCCCTGCGATGAGGATGGGCAAGGTCGCAAGCAGGATCCAAATGCTGAAGCGCAGATGCCAATCGTGGAAATCGCGCCGCCCGATCGCCGCGATCGAGCCGAAAACGAGGCCCTCGACATCCGTCCAGAAATAGCCGACGACCGCGGCCAGCGCCGCCACCTGCATCGCGGCGGAAAAGGCCGAGCCCGGGTCCTGCCATCCGAGCAAGGCCGGCACGACGCGCATATGGGCGGTCGATGAGACCGGCAGAAGTTCGGTGATGCCTTGGACGATTCCGAGAACACCAACCTTGGCATAGCCCAGCGCAACAAATCCGGTGTCGAGGCCCTGTGTGCAGGCACTGGCCATGTGCTGAACGACCCCCATTCTTGTGAATCAGGCAATTGGTGTGTCGGTTCTCTCAGACAAAGGGCGCAAGATCAACGCCCGGTTCGGCCTGCCCGTCTCGACAAGGCCGCGCGCCTCGTGTAGAAGCGCCGCTTCAACTTAAAACAGCGTCCCCAAACGCTCGCCGCGGCCAGAAGCCGGCGCGAAACGGCAGGATTTCCGAAAATGAACGTCATCGAAGAGCTCGAGCGAGCCCAGGCCGCCAAGCTCGCAGCGCTACGGCCCATTCCCGAATTTCAGCCGGGCGACACCGTCGTCGTCAATGTGAAGGTGAAGGAAGGCGAGCGCACGCGCGTCCAAGCCTACGAGGGGGTCTGCATCGCCCGCAGCGGCGGCGGGCTCAACGAGAGTTTCACCGTCCGCAAGATTTCCTATGGCGAAGGCGTCGAGCGCGTCTTCCCGATCTATTCGCCGATGATCGATTCGATCAAGGTTGTCCGCCGCGGCAAGGTGCGGCGTGCGAAGCTCTATTATCTGCGCGACCGGCGCGGCAAGTCGGCGCGGATCGCCGAGAAAATGGAGGCGCCGGGCGCCAAGGCCGCCCGCGAGGCCGCGGCCAAGGAGGCCGCGCCTGCCAAGGACCCGGCCGCGAAAAAGGAGCCGGCCGCCAAGAAGGAACCCAAGAAAGAGGCGAAACCCGCCAAGAAGACCAAGGCCCCGGGCTAGACCAGCAACGCTTTCGCCGCGTCATTGCGAGGAGCGAAGCGACGAAGCGTGCACCATGATGTCGGTCGAAGAGTGGGAGCGTCTGAAACGAAGGGATCGGCGCGTCGGGCTGACGACTGAACTCCCCGAAGAATGGGTCGAGGCCGTGCGGCAGGCGAAGGTGCCTGATGAATTCGCGCATCTCGACGCCGAGCTGAAGTGAGCAATCGTGCCGCCATCGGTTCCCGGTCTCGTCATTCGCTACAGTTATATCTCGCACAGCGAACACCTTGAGGGACGCGAAGAAGGCCAAAAGGATCGCCCCTAGCGGGAGAAGGAACTTCGCTTCGCTTGCGATGACGGTTCCCGCATTTGGCATCATGCCTCAGCTCAGCGGGGCGTTCAGAATCCAGCGGTGCCCGAAGGGGTCGCGGAACGTCGCCAGCCGCGTGCCCCAGAAAGAATTGGTGGGGCTCGTCTCGCCCTTGCCGCCAAGCCCGAGGGCGCGCGCGAACACCGCATCGACTTGCTTGGCCTCCGGGAATTCGAGGCTGACCGAGACCGTCACCGGCTCGCCGGGGATGGGAATTCGCGTGTTGCCGAACTCGGGAAAGGCGTCCGCCAGCATGAGCGAGCCGCCGTTGATAAGCAGCTCGCAATGCATGATCCGCATCCCGTCGAGCGCCGGCATCAGCGCCTGTTGCTTGGCGTCGAAAACGGCGGTGTAGAAGGCAATGGCCGCCATGGCCGGCGACACGGTCAGATAGGGCGCGACGGGCGGACGCATGCTCTTCTCCGCTGAGCCAAAGGTTGAGCCGCACCTTATATCTCAGGCGAGGTTTCTTGGAACTTTCCCCATATTCTTGTTACAGATAAATACGCTTCCGACGCTCTCGAGCCCGATCCTCTCATGACCAAGCTTCGCACTGTCTACGACAAGATCTTCGATGCCCACGTGGTCGATCGCCAGGACGACGGCACCTGCCTGATCTATATCGACCGGCATCTGATCCATGAAGTGACGAGCCCGCAGGCCTTCGAGGGTCTGCGCCTGGCCGGGCGCCGGGTCCGGGCGCCGGAAAAGACGCTGGCGGTCGTCGACCACAATGTGCCGACGACCGACCGCTCGCAAGGCATCGGCGATCCGGAAAGCCGCATCCAGATCGATCAGCTCGCCGCCAATGCGCGCGATTTCGGCATCGACTATTTCGACGCCCTCGACCGGCGCCAGGGTATCGTCCACATCATCGGCCCCGAACAGGGATTCACCCTGCCCGGCACGACCATCGTCTGCGGCGACAGCCACACCTCGACCCACGGCGCCTTCGGCGCGCTGGCGCACGGCATCGGCACGTCCGAGGTCGAGCACGTGCTCGCGACCCAGACGCTCATCCAGTCGAAGGCGAAGAACATGCGCATCCTCATCGACGGCCGGCCGGGCGACGGCGTCTTCGCCAAGGACATCGTGCTGGCGATCATCGGGGAGATCGGCACGGCCGGCGGCACCGGCCATGTCGTCGAATATGCTGGCGAGGCGATCCGCAATCTTTCGATGGAAGGCCGGATGACGGTCTGCAACATGTCGATCGAGGCAGGCGCGCGCGCCGGGCTGATCGCCCCGGACGAAAAGACGTACGAATTTTTGGCCGGCCGGCCGCGGGCGCCCAAGGGGGCAGCCTGGGATGCGGCGCGGCGCTACTGGGACAGCTTAAGTTCCGACGAGGGCGCCGAATTCGACAAGGAAATCCGGCTTGACGCCGGCAATCTGCCGCCCCTGATCACCTGGGGAACGAGCCCGGAGGACGTGATCCCCATTACTGGTTACGTACCGCGTCCCGATTCCGCGCCGAGCGAGGCCAAGCGCGCCTCGATTCGCCGCGCGCTGGATTACATGGGCCTCTCAGGCGGGGAGAAGATCACCGACATCGCCATCGACCGCGTTTTCATCGGCTCCTGCACCAATGGGCGGATCGAGGACCTGCGGACCGCCGCCAAAATGGTGGCCGGCAAAAAGGTCGCGGACCGGGTCAACGCGATGGTCGTGCCGGGCTCAGGCCTGGTCAAGCAACAGGCGGAATCCGAAGGCCTCGACCAGATCTTCAAGGCGGCCGGCTTCGAATGGCGCGAGCCCGGCTGCTCGATGTGTCTCGCCATGAACCCCGACAAGCTCGCCCCAGGAGAGCGCTGCGCGTCGACCTCGAACCGCAATTTCGAGGGCCGCCAGGGCCACAAGGGCCGCACCCATCTCGTCTCGCCGGCCATGGCGGCGGCGGCGGCAATCGCCGGCCATTTCGTCGACATCAGGGATTGGCACTAGAGCGCCGCTCAGCAGGAGCGATCGATTCGAAATGCGCTTGGTCTTTTTTCAATTCGGCGCAGCGCCTGGAAGGGCCGCCCGAGCGAGGTTGCGGGTGCCGCGCCAATCTTATACTCAACCGCTTCGATCGGCTGGGAGGGCGGGCGTGGCGGAACTGGTAGACGCGCCGGACTCAAAATCCGGTTCCCCTTAAAGGAGTGTCGGTTCGATTCCGACCGCCCGCACCACGCAAAAACAGGAACTGGGAGTAAATTTATGCGCAGATCTTCACCTGGGCTCATTGTGTATAGCGGGACCGTTGCCATTTTGGGTCTCGGACTTTTCTGCACAAGTGCCCGCGCCGACGAGGCCGCCTGCAAAGGCTTGGCCGATGCGATGATCGCCAATACGCAGACGCCCTATCACAGCATCGGCACGATTAGCTTCGACGTATCGGGGGGAACCGCTGAGGCGAGCGGCGCCAACATGTCAAGATCACTCCCCACCGAGACGATCTTCACCGGCACGGATGTCTTCGTGCGGCTTCCCTCCGGCAAATGGCAGAATGTGCACGCTTCGCTCGATAACCTGAAAGAGCGCGTGCGCCAAACGGCTAGCAGTTTCACGGATTGTCAGCGCCTCGGCGACGAGACCGCGGACGGCAAGAGCCTCGCGGTCTATACGGGAAGCACCAAGAACGATCAGGCCATTGTGACCACGAAAGTCTGGGTGGCGCCGGATCGGGGCGTTCTCGTCCGCACCGAGACGGACATGACCGGCATGCCGCAGCCCGACGGCGAGATCAGGCGTCAGCATCTGGCGCTGCATTACGACTATAACGACATCAAAGCGCCGACCGACCTGCAGTAAACGACCCCCTCTCCCCGCATGCGGGGAGAGGGCGCGCTAGCCGCCCCACCTCCGCACCGCCGCCTCGTCCTCTTCTCGTGCCCCGACCCAATCGCCGACGCGGCCGTTGGGGCCGTGCTCTCTCTTCCAGAACGGCGCGTGCGTCTTCAAATAGTCCATGAGAAATTGCGCCGCGGCGAAAGCCTCAGTGCGGTGCTTGCTCGCGGTGGCGACGAGGACGATGGGCTCGCCGGGACGGATCAGGCCATAGCGGTGGATGACGAGCACGCCCTCGAGCGGCCATCGCCGGCACGCCTCGTCGACGACCCGCTCGATCTCCGCTTCCGCCATGCCGGGATAATGTTCGATTTCGAGCGCCGCGAGCCTGCCTTCCTCGTCGCGGCAGAGGCCGGTGAAAGTCACGAGCGCGCCGATGTCGCTGCGCCCTTCCGTGAGCGGGGCGATCTCCGCCGCCGTGAATGGCTCCTTCTGCAGCCGCAGGATCTTCACGCATTATCCTCCCGTCATCGGCGGAAAGAAGGCGACCTCCTTTGCCGCCGCGATCGGCGCATCCGGCTTGGCATGGCGGCGATCCAGCGCCGCCCGGATCGTGCGCTCATTGGCAAAGGCCGCGGCATAATTCTCGCCGCGGCCTTTGAGCCAATCCATGAGTTCGGCGACGGTCGTCACGGACGCGGGCGGCGCGATCTCTTCCTCGGCGAGGCCGATGCGTTCGCGCACCCAGGCGAAATAGAGCGCTTTCACGAGCTTTTCTCTTCGGCGACATGTTTGAAACCCGCCCGCAAATAATCCCAGCCGGTGTAGAGCGTCAGCAAGGCCGCTACCCACAAAAGCGCAAGTCCGATCCTCGTCGTTGCCGGAACGAGCCGTTCCCCGGCCGGGCCGGCGATCAGGAAGCCGAGCGCGACGAGCTGAAGGAAGGTCTTCCACTTCGCCACCTTGCTCACCGGCACGGAGACCTTCAGCTCGGCCAGATATTCGCGCAGGCCGGAGACGAGAATTTCCCGGCATAAGATGATGATCGCCGCCCAGAGCGAAATGCTCGCGATCGTGCGATCGGCGACGAGCATCAGAAGCACGGCCGAAACAAGCAGCTTGTCGGCGATCGGATCGAGCATCCGGCCGAGGGAAGATTGCTGCGACCAGGCCCGCGCCAGATAGCCGTCGAGGAAATCGCTGATGCCGGCCAGGATGAAAATGCCAAGCGCAAGCCAGCGCATCACGAACACGGCCGGCCAGAAGAGACAGGCGACGACCAAGGGCACGGCGATCATGCGGCCGTAGGTCAGGAGATTTGGCAGGCTGAGACGCCGGTCGGAGGCGGTGATCGTCGAGAGCAGCATGGGTCGATGGAACATGCCGAGCGGGGCGCGTCAATAGAGCGATATTGCCTTTTCCCTCTCCCCGCTTGCGGGGAGAGGGTTAGGGTGAGGGGCTTGGGGATTAGGGCAATGCGAGGCTCACATATCCATGAAGCGCGATTGATAGCGTGATCGAAACCATTCTCGCCCGCCCTTTGAGCAGCGGTTGACATCGTAGAGCAGCGGACGACATTATAGCTAACCTCCCGGCCCCTCACCCCTACCCTCTCCCCGCATTGCTGGGAGAGGGGGTTTACCCGCCCTCGCCATGGAAGAAGTCGTAGACGAGCTTGGCGCTCGCGGCATTGATGCCCGCCACCTTTTCCAGATCGGCGAGACCGGCGCGGGAAATGGCCTTGGCCGTGCCGAAGGCATTGAGCAGCGCGCGTTTGCGCGCCGGCCCGATGCCGGCGATCTCGTCGAGCGGGCTCGCGGTGAACGCCTTCCTGCGCCGCGCCCTGTGCGTGCCGATCGCGAAACGATGCGCCTCGTCGCGCAGCCGCTCGACGAAATAGAGGGCGGGATCGCGCGGCGAAAGCCTGAACGGCTCCTTGCCGGCGACGAAGAAGGTCTCGCGGCCGGCGTCGCGATCAGCGCCCTTGGCAATCGCCACGACGGGAACATCGTCGATGCCGAGATCGGCGAGGACCGCGCCGGCGGCGTCGAATTGTCCTTGGCCGCCGTCGATGATGATGAGATCCGGCCGCTGCGGAAAGGCTTCGGGGTCTTCTTTCGCGCCTTCTTCCTTGATCAGCCGTGCGACGCGGCGGCGCAGAACTTCGCGCATCATGCCGTAGTCGTCGCCCGGCGCCAATTCCTCGTCCTTGATGTTGAAGGTGCGGTAATGCGCCTTCATGAATCCTGCCGGGCCGGCGACGACCATCGCGCCGACCGCGTTCGCCCCCATGATGTGGGAATTGTCGTAGACCTCGATGCGGCGCGGCGCCTCCTCGAGCCCGAAGGCTGAAGCGAGCGCGGCGAGCAGCTTTTCCTGGCTCGCGCCTTCCGCCAGCTTGCGCCCCAATGCCTCGCGCGCGTTCTGCGCGGCGTGCTCGACGAGATCCTTCTTCTCGCCGCGCTGTGGCACGGCGATCTCGATCCTGTGTCCGGCGCGCTCGCTGAGCGCCCGTTCCAGCACGTCGCGATCCTCGATCTCATGCGAAAGAAGGATCAAGCCGGGCGCGGGCCGCTCCGCATAGAACTGGGCGAGAAAGGCATCGAGAACTTCGCTTGCCGCGAGCGTCCTGTCGGCGCGCGGAAAATAGGCGCGGTTGCCCCAGTTCTGATAGGTGCGGAAGAAGAAGACTTCGATCGCGAACTGCCCCGCGTCCTCCGTGATGGCGAAGACGTCGGCCTCTTCCACGCTCTTCGGATTGATGCCTTGCGCGCCCTGGATCGCCGAGAGCGCGGCGATGCGGTCGCGCAGCCGCGCGGCGCGCTCGTAATCGAGCGCGTCCGACGCCTCGGCCATCTCGCGCGCCAGCAGATCGCGCACGACGCGGCTCTTGCCGGAGAGAAAGTCGCGCGCCTCGCCCACGAGCTCCGCATAGTCCTCGAGGCCGATCTCGCCCGTGCAGGGCGCCGAGCAGCGCTTGATCTGATAGAGCAGGCAGGGCCGCGTGCGGTTGGCGAAATAGCTGTCCGAACATGAACGCAGAAGGAAGGCGCGCTCCAGCGCGTTCAAGGTGCGGTTGACCGCCCAGACGCTGGCGAAGGGTCCGAAGTAATCGCCCTTGCGGTCGCGCGCGCCGCGATGTTTCGTGATCTGCGGCGCGGGATGATCGCGGCCGAGGAAAATATAGGGGAACGACTTGTCGTCGCGCATCAGGACGTTGAAGCGCGGCTTCATCTGCTTGATGTAATTGGTCTCGAGAAGCAGCGCCTCGGTCTCCGTCTCGGTCGAGACGAAGACCATCAAAGCGGTCAGCACGATCATCCGGGCGATGCGGCTCGAATGCCCGGTCGGGCGCAGATAGCTCGCCACGCGCCTGCGCACGCTCTTCGCCTTGCCGACGTACAGCACCTCGCCGTTGGCCGCGATCATCCGGTAGACGCCGGGGCCGACCGGCGCATGTTTCCAATGCGCCTTGATGACCTCGACGCCGCGCGCCAAGGAGGCAGGCATCTCGTCAATTTCGATCGCCGTGCCGGCGTCCGGCGCGTTCGCGCTTTCGTCAAAATCTTCGGCCGGCTCGGCTGCTTGCCGGGTCGGTGACACGGGCGCAGCGCCGGTCGGCTCATGCAGCGGCTTTTCGGGAGGTCTCGTCATCACGTGATGATTTAAGCGCCTGCCATGGCGAGAAAAAGAGCGGAGAAGTTCGGCTGCTCGACCCATCTCAACCGGCAAATTTGCCGATACCTCTTTGCGCCTCTCTGGACCTCGGCTCGAAATCGGGTTAGCTCTTGGCCTCTGCTGTGGGGGAGGCCTGCGGGATTACCATCGAGGCGACATGGATCAAAGTTTTGGCGCGCCGGCGCCGGTCCCAACTGCCCGTAAGCGGCGATTCGATGAGTTTTGCCCAGCCCGCCGGGTCGCGGCGCAAAACCGGCGCTCGCGCGATTTGCTCCATCGGCTGCCCACGGCCGGTCTCATCTTGGCATGTTTCGGCATTCTCTCCGGCTGCGTCGACAGCAATGTCGCTGAGGCGCCTGATCCATTCGCGCCGCAAGCGACGAACCTGCCGCGCCGCCAGGGGGTGAGCCCCAGCGGCGCGACGGTGGCGGTGGCGAGCTTCTCCGGCGCCCCGGAGGAGGTCGCCGATCGCTTCACGCCAATTTTCGCAGATGCCGCCAAGGGCGGCGAGATCAGTTTCGCAGATCCCGACACGGCGAATTATCTCGTGCGCGGCTATCTGAACGCGTATCCGGTGGGAGATGCGACCGCGGTCGCCTTCGTCCTCGACATATTCGATTCCAAGAAACAACGGACCCAAAGGGTCGAGGATGAGATCCTCCTCAAGGGCCAGGCCGCCGACTCTTGGTCGCTCGTCGACGATTCGGTGCTCGCCGCGGTGGCGGCCAAGAGCGCCGACGATCTTGCCGCCGTGATGACCAATACGCCGGAGGCTCTTCTTGCCGCCGGCGCGGCGCCTTCCGATGGGCACAATCTCGCCTCAGAAGACGGCCAAACCGTCGTCGCCGCCACGCCTCCGGTGGCGGCACCGCCCGTCTCACCGCCCCCCGGCGGTTTCGGACTGGCGGCGCTGCATTAGCCGGCCATCCCGCCGATGTCCCAAGCAAGCGCTGCGAGGATTCCGGTCTCCGCCGTCGCGGAGGCAGCGCAAGGTCAAAAACCTAGAGGAACACACATGAAATTTTCGTCGATCGCCCGCCCCCTCTCGCTGGTGGCCTTGCTCACTGCCTCGACGGCCGCTCTGGCCGATCCGGTCGGAGAATGGCGCGTCGCGGACGGCACGGCTACGGTCCGCATCCACAGGTGCGGCGCCGCGCTTTGCGGCAACATCGCCACGACCGCCTCGGCGCCAGGCAAGGACGACCGCAATCCCGATCCGCGCAAGCGCAATAGATCGGTCCTCGGCATGGAAATTCTGATCAATATGCGGCCGGCGGGAGCCAATCTTTGGTCCGGCACGAGCTATGATGCTGTGGACGGGCAATATTACGCCACCCAAATATCCCTGGAGGGAGACTCCTCCTTGAAGATCCAGGGCTGCGCTCCGGGCGGCGGGACCTGCGGCACCGAGACATGGACGCGCGTGCGGTGAACGTGGCGGCGCGGTTGCGATCAGCGCGGCGAGCAGGCATATAGTCGGGCAGTGATCGCACATCGGCTGCAATGAAGATCCTCGCCGGCAATTCCAACCGTACTCTGACGGCGGAGATCGCCGCCTACATCGGCGTGCCGCTGACCAAATGTCAGGTCCGCCGGTTCGCCGACATGGAGATCTTCGTCGAGATCCAGGAGAACGTGCGCGGCCAGGATACGTTCGTCATCCAATCGACCTCCTTTCCGGCCAACGACCATCTTATGGAGATGCTGATCATGATCGATGCGCTGCGGCGCGCATCGGCGCGACGCATCACCGCGGTCATCCCTTATTTCGGCTATGCGCGCCAGGACCGCAAACCGGGCCCCCGCACGCCGATCTCGGCGAAGCTCGTCGCCAATATGATCACCAGGGCGGGCGCCGACCGGGTACTGACCGTCGATCTTCATGCCGGCCAGATTCAGGGCTTCTTCGACATTCCGACCGACAATCTCTTCGCCGCGCCCGTGATGGTGCGCGACATCAAGGAGCGGACGGATCTCGAGAACCTCATGGTCGTCTCGCCCGACGTCGGCGGAGTGGTGCGGGCCCGCGCGTTCGCCAAACGCATCGACGCGCCGCTCGCCATCGTCGACAAGCGGCGCGAGCGCGCCGGCGAATCCGAAGTGATGAACGTCATCGGCGACGTCAACGGCAAGACCTGCGTTCTCGTCGACGACATCGTCGATTCGGGCGGTACGTTATGCAATGCCGCCCATGCGCTGCTGCGCGACGGCGCTCGCGACGTCTACGGCTATATCACCCACGGCGTCCTCTCTGGCGGCGCCATCGCGCGAATTGATGCCGCCCATCTGAAGGAACTCGTGGTCACCGACACGATCGCTCCGACCGAAGCCGTCCTCAACGCGAAGAACATTCGCGTCCTTCCGATCGCGCCGCTGATCGGCGAGGCGATCGCGCGGACCGCGAAGGAAGAGAGCGTCTCGAGCCTGTTCGATTGATTTCGAGGCAATCGATCCTGAGCCTTCTTTGGCGAGCGCTCCCCGCTTCCCGGTAATTCTTGACTTAACCATTCGAAATGGGGGAGTTTCCCCGGCCTTCCACGAGCGCCCTTGCCTTCATGCGCAGTTATCTCGATTTTGAAAAATCGGTCGCCGATCTCGAGACCAAGGTCGAGGAATTGCGCGCCCTCGTAAACGACGGCGATCCCGCGCTCAGCGAGGAGCTGACGCGTCTCGAGATCAGGTCGGAGAGAGCGCTCGCCGAGCTCTACGCCAATTTGACGCCCTGGCAGAAGACGCTGGTCGCCAGGCACCCGCAGCGGCCGCATTGTAGCGACTTCATCGCCGGCCTCCTGAGCGATTTCACGCCGCTCTCCGGCGACCGGCTGTTCGGCGAGGACGCGGCGATCGTCGGCGGCTTCGCGCGGTTTCGCGGCTCTCCCGTGTGCGTCATCGGCCAGGAAAAGGGCGCGGACACGGAGGCTCGGCTCAAACATAATTTCGGCATGGCGCGCCCCGAAGGCTATCGCAAGGCGGTGCGCCTCATGGAGCTGGCCGACCGCTTTTCGCTGCCGGTCATCTCGCTCGTCGACACCGCAGGCGCTTTTCCGGGGGTCGATGCGGAGGAGCGCGGCCAGGCCGAGGCGATTGCCCGCTCGACCGAGAAATCGCTCGCGCTCGGCGTCGCCAATGTCGCGGTGATCATCGGCGAAGGCGGATCGGGCGGCGCGATCGCGATTGCGACCTGCAACCGCGTCCTGATGCTGGAACATGCGATCTATACGGTCGCCTCGCCCGAGGCCTGCGCCTCGATTCTCTGGCGCGACACAACGAAGGCGCAGGAGGCGGCAACCAGCATGAAGATCACCGCGCAGGATCTTTTCAAGTTCGGCTTGATCGACGCGATCGTGCAGGAGCCTGTGGGCGGCGCGCATCGCGCTCCCGCCGCGGCGATCGCCGCTACGGGAGAGGCAATTGCCTCGGCGCTTGAAGGCCTCGGCAATCTCTCGCCCGACGCCATCCGCGAGGCGCGCGCCGATAAATTTTTGGCGATGGGCCGGAAGGGGTAGCCCCCTTCTCCCCTTGCGGGAGAAGGTGTCATGCGAAGCATGACGAATGAGGGATCGTGAAAGCGGCACCGCCCCTCATCCCGCCCGCTCCGCGAACCATCCCTCTCCCCGCTTGCAGGGAGAGGGCAGGGTGAGGGGCCGGGTGATTTGCCACAGCGTCGCAGCCAATCCCCTCGCCCCTCACCCCAACCCTCTCCCCATTCGCTCACGCTCATGGGGAGAGGGGGTAACGCTCGGCACCTTCTCCCGCAAGGGGAGAAGGAGCACGCCCAGCTACTCGTCGTGGACCTCGACGCTTTCCTGCGCGTCGTTGCTGGCGAGGTCCTTCAGCCCGTCGACTCCGGGCCGCAATTCGCGCGGCAGCGGGAAGAACACGCTTTCATCCGCCGTCGAGACGATTTCGACGTCGAGCTCGAAACGCTGGGCGAAGGCGTCCATGATCTCTTCGACGAGAACCTCTGGCGCCGAGGCACCGGCCGTGATGCCGACCGAGGCGACATTCCTGAACAGATCCCAATCCACGTCGTCGGCGCGCAGCACGAGACGGGCGAGCTTGCATCCCGAGCGCTCCGCGACCTCCTTCAGCCGTTGCGAATTCGACGAATTGGAAGAACCAACGACGATCATCGCATCGACGATCGGGGCGATCCGCTTGACCGCCTCCTGGCGGTTGGTCGTCGCGTAGCAAATGTCTTCCTTGTGCGGACCGATGATGTCGGGGAAACGGCGCGTCAGCGCATCGACCATGCTGCGCGTATCGTCGATCGACAGCGTCGTCTGCGTGACATAGGCGAGGTTGCCTTCGTCGACATTCTTGAGCTTCTCGACATCTTCCGGCGTTTGGACGAGGAGGATCGAGCCTTTCGGCAATTGCCCCAAGGTGCCGACGACTTCCGGATGGCCGGCGTGGCCGACGAGAATGACCTGCCGGCCGCGCTTGAAATGCAGCTCGGCCTCGCGATGCACTTTGGTGACCAGCGGACAGGTCGCGTCGATGGCGAAGATGTGACGCACCCCGGCATCGGCGTGGATCGATTTCGGCACCCCATGCGCCGAGAAGATCACGGGCTTGGTGGTGTCGGGAATCTCGTCGAGCTCCTCGACGAAGATCGCGCCCTTGGCCTTCAGCCCCTCGACCACGTATTTGTTGTGGACGATCTCGTGGCGGACATAGACCGGCGCGCCGTAGATGCGAAGCGCCTGCTCGACCGCATCGATCGCGCGAACCACGCCGGCGCAAAAACCGCGCGGCGCGCAGAGAAAGATGCGCAGCTTCGGCTTTTCACTCATATCCGGGGGGATTTCGGATTCAGCTGCGGCTTGCATTACGGCCAATCCGTCAAGTTATCGATTAAGTCTCTCAATTCGCGCGGACTTCAGAAGAATTCAACGCCCGGTCGCGAGCTCAATCAGGGTCAGTTCTTGTGGGCTTGGGGCGGTTCCCTGTCAAGTAGCGATCCGGTGCCGGACATGCCCCTCAGGAATTGCTGGGAACAAGCATTGTTCCAGCCTGGACTTGCTCGCGAAAACCGGAATCGCACCATGCGTGCAAGCCAAGCTATCGCCTGTCGGCGAAGAAGGCCTTGAGCAGCATCGCCGCGTCGTTCTCGCGGATGCCGCCATAGGATTCCGGTGCATGATGGCAGGTCGGCTGGGTGAAAAGCCGCGGCCCGTGCTCCACCGCCCCGCCCTTCGGGTCGGCGGCGGCCCAGTAGAGCCGGCGCAGGCGGGCGAAGGAGATCGCCGCCGCACACATGGCGCAAGGCTCGAGCGTCACATAGATGTCGCAGCCGGCGAGCCGCTCTGAGCCGAGCTTTTCGCAAGCGACCCGAATCGCCAGGATTTCGGCGTGCGCGGTCGGGTCCTTCATCTCAAGCGTCCGGTTGCCGGCCCGCGCGATGACCTCGCCGCCGTGGACGATGGCGGCGCCGATCGGGACTTCGCCGCGCTGCCCGGCGGCACCCGCTTCCTCGAAGGCTTCCAACATGGGGTCGAGCTTGCTGCTCGTCATGTCACACTCCAGAGTTCGCGCCATTCAGCCGTTCTGCTATCAAGCCGCATGCGCCAAGAAAGACCAGACAGACATCGCCGCCCGAAGACCACAAATCGCCGTCCCAAGACCAAAATAGGTCGCGCCACGCCGGTCGAGCCCGGCGCGTCGGCGGCGCGGCGAGAGCGCATTGCCAAGGTGATGGCCCGCGCCGGCCTCTGCTCGCGCCGCGACGCCGAGGCCTGGATCGCCGAAGGGCGCGTCGCCGTCAATGGCAAGCTGCTGACCAGCCCGGCGGTGAGCGTCGGCCCTGAGGATCAGGTGAGCGTCGACGGCAACCCGCTGGCGCAACGTCAGCGCACCAGGCTCTTCCTCTTCCATAAGCCGCGCGGCCTGGTGACGACCAACAAGGACCCGCAGGGCCGGCCGACGATCTTTGATTATCTCGCCGCGCACCATCCTCAAGCGCCGCGCCTCGTCAGCGTCGGACGGCTCGATATCAACACGGAAGGATTGCTGCTCCTCACCAACGACGGCGGCCTCGCCCGCGTCCTCGAACTGCCGGCGACCGGCTGGCTCAGGCGCTATCGCGTGCGCGCCAATGGCCAGATCGATCAGGCGAGCCTCGACCGGCTCGCCGGAGGCATCACACTCGACGGCATTCATTACGCCGGGATCGAGGCGGTGCTCGACCGCATCCAGGGCGCCAATTGCTGGCTGATGCTGGGCCTGCGGGAAGGCAAGAACCGCGAGGTCAAACGGGTGCTCGAACATCTTGGCCTCGCCGTCAATCGGCTCATCCGCCTCTCCTTCGGTCCCTTCCAGCTCGGCGAGCTTCCCGAAGGCGCGCTCGAAGAAGTGCGGACCCGCGTGTTGCGCGACCAGCTTGGGCCGTCTTTGTTGCGCGAGGCCGGTGCCGACTTGGAAGCGCCGATCGAGGCGCCGCAGCAGTCGGAGATGAGACCAGAAGGTGCGTCGGGTTCTGCACCGTTTCGACGCGCGAAGCCGCGACATGCGGCGCCTGATCCCGAGCCGCCAAAGCCGAGGGGAAGGCCGCTGCCGGGGCCGCGCAAACATGTCTCGGCGCTGCGGGCCGAATCGGAAAAACGGAAGGACGAGAGCGGCGGCCCCGGCCGCCGTCGCATCGAGCGCGGCGCGACCGAAGACCGCAAAGGCCGCGTGGTGGAGGTCGAGCGGCGGGTCGCCGCGCCAGCGCCGACAAAGAAGAAGATTGCAGGCGCACAGAAGCGGCAAAGGTCTGGCAATAAATACCGAGGCAACCCCCGACCTGACACCGCCGGCCGCAAGGGACGCCTGCCGCGGAGACGTTGACGTATTATTCTTCAAGCGGTTTGCTAAGATTATCGCCTGATCCGTCGAGCCGCTTGCCGTGTCATTGCGAGCGAAGCGAAGCAATCCATAATGTGCGTGTGCGTTCCTTCTCCCCCTGTGGGAGAAGGTGCCGAGCCATGGGGCGTGCTTCGCACGCCCTCAATCATGGAACGCCCGCCGCATGCGGCGGGCTATGGCGAGGCGGATGAGGGGTCGCGCGACCCCTCACCCGGCTTGCTCCGCAAGCCACCCTCTCCCGCAAGGGGAGAGGGTTCGCGCTGTTCGCTTCGCTCGCAATGGCGGCTCAGCGAGTTCATAAGGAGCCTCATGCGCATCATCGGCGGGCGGTTCAAGGGGTGGGTTCTGCAAAGCCCAGCCGACAGCGAGATCCGGCCGACCTCCGACCGTTTGCGCGAGACGATCTTCAACATCCTCGCGCATGCCTATGATGATCCGGTGACCGACGCGGCGGTGATCGACCTTTTCGCCGGCACCGGCGCGATGGGGCTCGAAGCTCTGTCGCGCGGCGCGCGCAAGGCCTTGTTCGTCGAGACGTCAGGCGAGGCCCGCGCGCTCATCCGCGCCAACGTCGATGCGCTCGGGCTCGGCGGCGCGACGCGGATCTTTCGCCGCGATGCGCGCAAGCTTGGGCAAGCGCCGCCGGGCGAGCGCTTCAGCCTCGCCTTCCTCGATCCGCCCTATGGCCAACATCTCGCGGAAGCTGCGCTCGTCGCGTTGCGCGACGGCAGTTGGCTTGCTCCGCGCGCGCTGGTCGTCGTTGAAGAGAGGGCGGATGCCGAGCTTCTCGTGCCTGACCTCTATCGAACTCTCGAAACGCGCGTCTATGGGGATACGAAAATCGTGATTCTCGGGGCGCGCGTTCCCTCCCCCCTTGCGGGGGAGGGTTAGGGAGGGGGGTGCACCGCTTGGTGCAAATCACCCGACCCCTCACTCTACCCTCTCCCCGCAAGCGGGGAGAGGCTTGCGCTTCCCTCTCCCCCGCTAGCGCGGACAGGGGCCGCACCCCTTCACCGCGCGCAAGCCGATGTCGCGGCGGCAGAAGCCGCCCGGCCAGTCGATGGCGTCGACCCCGGCATAGGCGCGGATGCGCGCCTCTGCGAGCGTGGCGCCAACGCCCGTCACGCTCAAAACCCGCCCGCCGTCGGCGAGAAGCCGCCGCCCCTCGCGCCTTGTTCCGGCCTGCGTCACTAGCACGCCCGGCATCGCCGCCGCCTTGTCGAGCCCGCGGATCTCCGAGCCTTTCTTCGGCGTGCCGGGATAGCCTTCAGCGGCGAGCACCACGGTCAAGGCGCTCTTGGGCGAGAATTTGAGCCTGCGCTCGGCGAGCCGCCCCTCGGCGCAGGCGAGCATCAGCACAAGAAGATCCTCTTTGAGCCGCGGCAGGATGGCCTGCGCCTCGGGATCGCCGAAGCGGACGTTGAACTCGATGAGCTTCGGCCCGTCGCGGCTGATCATCAAACCGGCGAAGAGCACGCCTTTGAAGGGCATGCCCATCTCCGCCATGCCGCGCAAGGCGGGATCGACGATCTCGGCCATGACGCGTGCCTCAAGCGCTTGATCCATGATCGGGGCCGGCGAATAGGCGCCCATGCCGCCGGTGTTCGGCCCCGTATCGCCATCGCCGACGCGCTTATGGTCCTGCGCCGAGGCGAAGGCGAGCGCCGTCTTGCCATCGCAGAGCGCGAAGAAGGAGACTTCCTCGCCTTCGAGATAGTCTTCGATGAGGATCGAACGTCCCGCCGCGCCGAAGCCGCCTTTGAGCATCATGTCCGCGGCCGCCTCCGCCTCCGCGAGACTCTGCGCGACGACGACGCCCTTGCCGGCGGCAAGCCCATCGGCTTTGACGACGACGGGCGCGCCGCGCTTGCGGATGTACGCTTTCGCCGGCGCGGCTTTGGTGAACCGCGCATAATCCGCGGTCGGGATTCCAACGCGGCGGCAGAGCTCCTTGGCGAAGCCTTTCGAGCCTTCGAGCTGCGCGGCGGCGCGGCTCGGCCCGAAGGCTGTGATGCCGGCGCCCTCCAGCGCATCGACGATGCCTTCGACGAGCGGCGCCTCCGGCCCCACGACGACGAAGCCAATGTCGTTCGACTGGCAGAAATCGATGACGGCGGGGTGATCGGACGGATCGAGCCCAATATTCGTGGCGAGCCGCGCGATGCCCGGATTGCCGGGCGCCGCGTAGAGAACGTCGAGCAAGGGGCTTTTCGCCAATTGATTGGCGAGCGCATGCTCGCGTCCGCCCGAGCCGAGGAGAAGAAGGTTCACGATGCACACTTAGAGCAATGGCTCAGATAAGGCATCCTCACATGCCCGGGTGCGCGAACCCTCTCCCCTTGCGGGAGAGGGTGGACGGCGGAGCCGACCGGGTGAGGGGTCGCGTAACCCCTCATCCGCCCCGCTTCGCGGGGCACCTTCTCCCGCAAGGGGAAAAGGAACGCGCGTAGCGATTCATGCTTTTGATCGCGTGGATTCCATGAGATGAATTGCTTCTCCATCATCTCCGCCCGAACAGGCGCTCAATGTCGGCGAGCTTCAGTTCGATATAGGTCGGGCGGCCGTGATTGCATTGGCCGGCGCCGGGCGTTTGTTCCATCTCGCGCAGCAGCGCGTTCATCTCCTCCGGCAATAGCCGCCGGCCGGCGCGGACCGAGTTATGGCAGGCGAGCGTCGCGAGCACATGATCGAGCCGCCGCTCGAGCGGCACGGTCGTCCGATCATCTTCGGCGAGCGTGTCGGCGAGATCGCGCAGCAGGCGCCCCGCATCGAGGCTCTTCAGCAGGCTTGGCTGTTCGCGCAGCAAGACCGCGCCAGGCCCGAAAGGCTCGATTGCGAGCCCGAACTCGGCGAGCAGCGGCACCGCATCGATGAGCCGCGCCACGCTGGCCTCGTCCATGTCGACGACCGCCGGGATAAGCAGCGGCTGGCGCTCGATGGCCTCCTGCGCACGCGCCGCCTTGAGCCGCTCGTAGACCAGCCGCTCATGCGCCGCGTGCTGATCGACGATGACGATCCCGTCCTGCGTCTGCGCGATGATATAGGTCTCGTGCACCTGCGCGCGGGCCGCGCCGAGCGGCGCCGCGCAGGTCTCGGGCTCCCCCGCATGCGCCCGCGCTTCGGCGCCGGGCGCGAATTCTTCGAAGCGCGCCTGCTCTTCGGCGAAGCCCGGATTGGCGGGCGAGCGATCCGGGCTCCATTCCGCAGCATGCGGCCTGGCGCGCGGCCAAGCGCCGTTCATGCCTTGGCGGCGGGTGACCACCTCGATCGTAGCGGCGGCGCCGGACGGCGTCGCCAGATGCAGCGCCGCCGCCAAGGTCTGTTTCAGCGCGCCGATCAGAAGGCCGCGGACGAGCCCCGAGTCGCGGAACCTGACTTCGGCCTTGGCCGGATGCACGTTGACGTCGACCTCGCCCGGATCGCAGGCGACGAACAGGACGAGCGCCGGATAGCGGCCGGCCGGCATATGGTCGATATAGGCGGCGCGGATCGCGCCGGCGAAGAGCTTGTCGCGCACCGGCCGGCCGTTGACGAAGAGATATTGTGCCGAGGCATTGGCCCGGTGCCAGGTCGGCAGGCCGGCGAAGCCGTGAAGGCGCACGCGCTCGCGCGCGGCATCGAGGGGCAGCGCATTGGCGCGAAATTCCTTGCCGAGGACCTGGGTGAGCCGCTGCAGCAGGCCTGCTTCGTCCGCCGCGCATGGCGCGTAGTCGAAGCCCGTCACGTCGGGGCCGGAGAGCGTGAAGCGCACGCAAGGATGCGCCATGGCGAGGCGCTGGATGACATCGCCGACGGCCTGCGCCTCGGCGCGCTCGCTCTTCAAGAACTTGAGCCGCGCCGGGGTCGCGGCGAAAAGCTCGCGCACCTCGACCCGCGTGCCCTGCGGCTGCGCCGCCGGCACGAGCGCGCCCTTCACGCCCTGATCGACGCGGATGGCTGAGCCATGCGCCGCGCCCGCTGAGCGCGTGGTTATGTCGAGGCTCGCGACCGAGCCGATCGAGGGCAGAGCCTCGCCGCGAAAGCCGAGCGTCGCGATAGAGCTGAGATCGCCGTCCGGCAATTTCGATGTCGCGTGGCGCTCGACCGCGAGATCGAGATCTTCAGCGCTCATGCCGGCGCCATTGTCGATGACGCGGATCAACCGCCGGCCGCCCGCTTCGATGGCGACCTCGATGCGGCTCGCCCCGGCATCGAGCGCATTCTCGACGAGTTCCTTGACCGCGGAGGCCGGCCGCTCGACGACTTCGCCGGCGGCGATGCGATCGACGAGCACGGGATCGAGGCGGCGGACGGGCATCATTCCTCGCTTGGCGTGTCCCCTCTCCCCATGAGCGTCAGCGAAATGGGGAGAGGAGCGGCAGGCAATCTACATCCCCACCGGCCGTCCCACCACAGCGACGAGGAGCGAGCCGTCGCCGAACAGGCGCTTGGCGGCGCGCTTGGCGTCTTCCATGGTCACGCCGGCGATCAGCCTGTTGCGCTCGTCGAGGAAATCGACGCCGTAGCCTTCGGCCTGCAGCCTGGCGAGATGGCCGGCGATCTTGGTCGACGTATCGAAACGCAGCGCATAGGAGCCGATCAGATATTTCTTCGCCTTGTCGAGCTCTTCCTCGGTCGGGCCCGCTTCGCTCAAATTGCGGATCTCGGCCTCGATCACCTGCATCGATTCGGCCGCGCGCTCGTTCTTGGTCGAGGTCCCGCCCCACAGCATCGCCGCATGGTCCTCATCGATGAGCCGCGAATAGACGGAGTAGGCGAGCCCGCGCTTCTCCCGCACTTCCTTGAAGAGCCGCGCCGAAAACACTCCGCCACCCAGCACATGATTGACCACCATCGCGGGAATGAGATCCTTGTCGCTGCGCGCGATGCCCTGCCGGCCAAAGCGAATCGTCGATTGCGGAACGTCGAGATCGACGATATGGCGCGTGCCGGCGCCCGAAAAGACGACATCCGCGACTGGCGCGAGCGAGGCCTCCTCGCGCAGAGCGCCGAAGACCTCGTCGAGATATTTGCCGAGCGTTTCCGCATCGATCGCCCCGACCACGGCGATCTTCAAGTTGTCGCGGGCAAAGGTCGCGGCGCGCATGTCGAAGACATCGGTTCGCGTGAGATCGGGGAGCGTGTCGAGATCGCCACGCAGCGGCGCGCCATAGGGATGGCCCGGATAGGAAAGGCCGCGGAGGGCGCGGCTCGCGGCATGGTCGGGGTCGTTCAACTCGCGCTTCAAGCCGGCCGCGATCTGGCTCTTCACCCGCTCGAAGGCGTCCGCCTCGAGCCGCGCCTCGGCGACGGCGAGATGAAGCAATTCGAAGGCTTGCGCCTTGTTCCGCGCCAGCGTCTGCATCCGGCCTGAGAGAAAATCGTGGTCGGCCGAAAACGAAAGCTCGATGGCCTGTTCTTCGAGGGCGCGGTGGAAGGCGTCCGAATCATACGGCCCCGCGCCTTCATCGAGCAGCCCGGCCAGCAGAGTTGCGACGCCCGGCTTGCCTTGCGGGTCCTGCGCGGCGCCGCCGATCAGGGCGAATTCGAGCGCGACGAGCGGCACCGCATAATCCTCGACGAGCCAGGCCCCGATGCCGCCTGGCGAGACGATGGTCTGCACGCTTGCCGCGCGGGACGGTGTGGCGGCCTCGCCCGTCTCGGTCTTGGAATGTGCGGTCATGTGATC
>DATFNQ010000115.1:0-2391 GCA_035266305.1 Methylovirgula sp. | reverse complement strand
CCACGGCGGCATCGCCCAGGGCGTCGGCCAGGCTTTGTGCGAGGGCGCGATCTACGACAAGGACGGCCAGCTCGTCACCGGCTCGTTCATGGACTACTGCATGCCGCGCGCCGATCACTTGCCGACAATGAACGTCGAGACAACCGTCACCAGGTGCCCGTCAAATCCGCTCGGCATCAAAGGCTGCGGCGAGGCCGGCGCCATCGCCGCGCCGGCCGCCGTCATCAACGCCATCACCGATGCGATCGGCACCGAGAATCTCGCCATGCCCGCCACACCGCAGACGGTGTGGGCGGCCCTTCAGAAATCAGGCATGCCGCGCGCGGCATAATAGGAGACTGCGATGTACGCCTTTACATTCCATCGTCCGCAGACGGTGCGGCAGGCCGCGAACATGCTGGCCAAGAACGCGGACGCCAAGCTCTTGGCCGGCGGCCAGACCTTGCTGCCGACGATGAAGCTGCGTCTCGCCGGGCCGCCGCAAATCCTCGACATGTCGCTGGTCGAAGGCCTGTCCGGGATCGAGATGAGCGGCCGTTCGCTCACCGTCGGGGCGATGACGCGCCACAACGACGTGAATACTTCGCCGGTGGTGCAGCAGGCTATCCCCGTGCTCGCCAAGCTCGCCGGCATGATCGGCGATCCGGCGGTGCGCCACATGGGCACGATCGGCGGCTCGGTCGCCAACAACGACCCGAACGCCGACTATCCGGCGGCCTGCCTCGGGCTCGGCGCCACCATCATCACCAATAAGCGCCGCATCAAGGCCGACGATTTCTTCACCGGCATGTTCTCGACCGCGCTTGAGCCGTCGGAAATCATTACCAAGGTGAGCTTTCCGATTCCGAAGAAGGCGGCCTACCAGAAATTCCGCAATCAGGCGTCGCGGTTTGCGCTGGTCGGCGTGTTCGTGTCGAAGCGCGGCAGCGAGATCCGCGTCGCAGTCACCGGCGCCGGCTCGAACGGCGTATTCCGGGTGAAGTCGTTCGAGGAGGCGCTCAAGAAGCGGTTCTCGCCGAAATCGCTCGAAGGCATGACCATTCCGGCGACCGGCATGAACTCGGATATCCACGGCAGCGCCGAATATCGCGCCCACCTCGTCAGCGTGCTGGCGCGGCGCGCGGTGGCCGAGGCGATCGGCAAATCGGCGGCCTGATTAGAGTTAATGACCTCGTTTCTTCGGTCGTCATGCCCGGCCATGGCCGTTCGAAGAACGGCGTCGCTTCGCTCGCCTATGTGCCGGGCATCCACGTCTTTACATGGCAGTCAGACGTGGATGGCCGGGACAAGCCCGGCCATGACGGGTTAAATTGAGAGCATGAACAAAACCTCGCCGCGCCCGCTGCCGGCTTCGATCGATGCCACCGTCGGTCTTCTCGCCGAGGCGGATTATCTCGCCGACCGCTCGCTCGGCACCGTGCTCTATCTCGCGCTCAAGATGGGACGGCCGATTTTCCTCGAAGGCGAGGCTGGCGTCGGTAAGACCGAGATCGCAAAAGTGCTCTCGCAGACGCTCGGCAGGCGGCTCATTCGGCTGCAATGCTATGAGGGCCTCGATGTCGCCGCCGCGGTGTATGAATGGAATTATGCCGCGCAGATGATCGCGATCCGCGTCGCGGAAGCGGAAGGCGAGCACGACCGCGCCCGGCTCGAGCACGACGTGTTCTCGCAGCGTTTTTTGATCAAGCGGCCGCTGTTGCAGGCGCTCGAATCCGATACTGGCGGCCCACCGGTGCTGCTGATCGACGAGATCGATCGCACCGATGAGGCGTTCGAGGCCTTCCTCCTCGAAATCTTGGCCGACTTTCAGATCACGATTCCGGAAATGGGCACGGTAAAGGCCGCGCATCCTCCGGTCGTGGTCATCACCTCGAACCGCACGCGCGAAGTGCATGACGCGCTCAAGCGCCGTTGTCTCTATCATTGGATCGGCTATCCGAGCGCGGAGCGCGAACTCGCCATCGTGCGCACCAAGGTGCCGGGCGTCGGCAAGAAGCTGTCCGAGCAGGTGGTGGCCTTCGTGCAGGCGCTGCGCAAGCAGGATTTGTTCAAATCGCCGGGCGTCGCCGAGACGCTCGATTGGGCCGCCGCCCTCTCCGAGCTCGACGTTGTCGCGCTCGATCCCGCGACCGTTTCCGACACGCTTGGCGTGCTGCTCAAATACCAGGACGACATCGCCCGCCTCGAAGGAACGAAGGTCAAGGAGCTGCTCGACGAAGTGAGGTCGGAGCTGCGGGCGGCGGAGTAGCGTACAACAAACTCCGCTCATTCCCGCGCAAGCGGGAACCCAGTCTGGGTCCCCGCTTGCGCGGGGACGAGCGGGTGGGACCTCGTATGGAAGAACAATCTGGCCGCCTCGCGGAAAACATCCTCTACTTCGCCCGTGCGCTG
>DATFNQ010000114.1:0-9578 GCA_035266305.1 Methylovirgula sp. | reverse complement strand
GGGATCTTGTGACGGCGGGGCTCGTTATGCTTGTACGGCATCGGCAAATCATCGTCCCAGGTGCCGGCGGCAGGTCCATCATCCTACTCCAGCGACCTACCCATGCCGCACGCTGCCGATTTGTGCACCAACGCCGCGAAGATTGGCTTACCCCCCATCGCATAAACGTCTGACAAGGCGTTGGCGGCGGCGATGCGGCCGAAATCGTAGGGCTCGTCGACCATCGGCATGAAGAAGTCGGTCGTGGCGATGACGCAGGTATGATCGTCGAGCTGCCACACGGCGGCGTCGTCGCCCGTCTCGGTTCCAACGAGGAGTTGACGATAGGAGTGTACGGCGGGATTGGAATCTATAAGCTGCCGAAGCACGGATGGGGCGAGTTTGCACCCGCAACCGCCGCCATGGGCGAGGCTCGTCAGACGAATTGCTTGATCGTTCATGACCCGTCACTCCGCTGCCGGTCGATTGGTTCGTGGTCCGCTTTGCCCAATCCAACTCTCAAGCGGCGACTTCCCTAGCCCTGATCGCGTAGCGGAACCCGTCCGGGTTGAGGCGTTCGAGCGCGCAGATGCGGTTCGTCCGCCGTTGTGGCCGAAAAGGCCAGAGTGTCGGACACAAGGCCAATCTGCAAAAAGAGGTTGCAAGTGGCGGGGGCAGGCGCAAGCGACCTGAGAGAGCCTCCCTCCAACAGCCCGCACTGACGCTGGGGTCAGCTTCGTACGGAGCGCCGATCCGCTCTCTGCCACAACTGCCGCCCCGAGCCTCGGGAGCGCATTTCCAAGCCACAACAAAGCACTGCGGCTTCGCGGCGTCGCCGTCAAGGGAATTCCTGCTCTCGTGAACCGTTTTGGCTGTCGCCCACAGCGGCTCAACGCGGGCGACGACCAGGTCGCCGTGGTGGCTGCAGCGTCGCCGTTGACATTTGACGAGGACCGGACCTAGTTTGGTCAACTGGATAAACAGAAACGTTTTCAGGCGACTGCCGTATGTTGGCCGCTTTCCCGATCGAAGCGTTGCGTGGGCACGAGCCTGACGAGGAGGAAACGTCCATGGATATGGAAGTTTCAAGGCGCGATTTCATGAAGGGCGCCGGAGGCGGCATCGCCGCCACGGCGCTTGGAGCGCTCGGCTTCGGAGAGGTCGAGGCGGCGCATGCCGCAGCGATCCGGCCGTTTAGGCTCGCCAATACCATCGAAACCCGCAACACTTGCCCCTATTGCGCGGTCGCTTGCGGCGTCGTGATCTATTCGAAGGGCGACCTGAAGAAGGGCGAACGCGCCGAGATCGTCGAGATCGAGGGGGACGCGGATCACCCGACCAACCGCGGCACGCTGTGTCCCAAGGGCGCGGCGCTGCTCGACTTCGTGCATGCCCCGACGCGGCTCAAATATCCGATGATCCGCAAGGCCGGCTCCGACAAGTTCGAGCAGGTCAGCTGGGAGGCGGCGCTCGATCGCATCGCGCGTCTGATGAAGGACGACCGCGACAAGAACTTCGTCGCCAAGAACAACGACGGCGTCGCCGTCAACCGCTGGCTCTCGACCGGTTTTCTGGCGGCATCTGCGACCACCAACGAAACCGCGTTTTTGACCTACAAGGTGGTGCGCAGCACCGGTATTCTGGCGTTCGACAATCAGGCGCGCGTCTGACACGGCCCCACGGTGGCCAGTTTGGCCCCAACTTTCGGCCGTGGCGCAATGACCAATTCGTGGACCGACATCGGGAACACGGATCTCGTCATCATCATGGGCGGCAACGCCGCAGAGGCGCATCCGTGCGGCTTCAAATGGGTGACCGAGGCCAAGGCCAATCGCGGCGCCAAGCTGATCGTGGTCGACCCGCGATTCACCCGCTCAGCCGCGGTCGCGGATTTTTATGCGCCTATCCGGCAAGGCACGGACATCGCGTTCCTGCTTGGCGTGATCAATTACTGCATTCAGAACGACAAGGTGCAGTGGGACTACGCCAAGGCGTTCACCAATGCGCCGTACCTCGTCAAGGAGGGCTTCAGCTATAAGGACGGCCTGTTCACCGGCTACGACGAGGCGAAGCGCGACTACGACAAGTCCACTTGGGATTACGAGCTCGGCCCCGACGGCTACGTAGTCGCCGACGACACGCTGCAGCATCCGCGCTGCGTGTGGAATCTTCTTAAGCAGCATGTCGCCATCTACACGCCCGAGATGGTTGAGCGTATCTGCGGCACGCCCAAGGACAAGTTCTTGAAAGTCGCCGCCATGATGGCGGAGACGTCGTCGCCGACAAAGACGATGACCTCGATGTACGCGCTCGGCTGGACCCAGCATTCCAAGGGCTCGCAGAACATCCGCGCGATGGCGATGCTGCAGCTGATCCTCGGCAACATCGGGGTCCGCGGCGGCGGCATGAACGCGCTCCGCGGCCACTCCAACATCCAGGGGCTGACCGACATCGGACTGATGTCGAATTTGCTCCCCGGCTATCTGACGCTGCCGAATGAAAGAGAGATCGACTTCGACAAATACATGTCGAGCCGCGGCTTCAAACCGCTGCGGCCCAATCAGACGAGCTATTGGCAGAACTACAAGAAGTTCTTCGTCAGCTTCCTGAAGTCGATGTGGGGCCCGGCCGCCACGCCCGACAACAACTTCGCCTACGACTATCTGCCCAAGCTCGACGTGCCGGGCTATGACATTCTGCGGACCTTCGAGCTGATGCACCAGGGCAAGCTCAACGGCTACTTCTGCCAGGGTTTCAACCCGCTGCTGTCATTCCCGAACCGCAAGAAAGTTACCGAGGCGCTGTCGAAGCTCAAATTCCTTGTCGTCATGGATCCGCTCGACACCGAGACGGCGCGGTTCTGGCAGAACCACGGCGAGTTCAACGACGTCGACACCGCGAAGATCGACACTGAAGTGATCCAATTGCCCTCGACCTGCTTTGCCGAGGACGAAGGCTCGCTGACCAACTCCGGGCGCTGGCTGCAATGGCACTGGGCGGCCGGCACGCCGCCCGGCGAAGCCAAGCACGACACCTGGATCATGGCGCAGATCTATCAGGGCCTGAGGGCGCTCTATCAGAAGGAAGGCGGAGCGTTCCCGGAGCCGATCGTCAACCTGCACTGGCCCTACAACGATCCGAACGATCCAACCTCGGACGAGCTCGCCAAGGAAATCAACGGCTACGTCGTCGAAGACGTCACGGACCCGAACGATCCAACGAAGGTCGTCCTGCAGAAGGGCAAGCAGGTCGTCAACTTCTCCGTCCTGCGCGATGACGGCAAGACCGCCTCCGGCTGCTGGATCTACTCCGGCTGCTTCAACGAACAGGGCAACAACATGGCGCGCCGCGACACGTCGGACCCCGACGGCGTGGGCGTCTACCCGAAATGGTCGTTCTCCTGGCCGCTCAACCGGCGCGTCCTCTACAACCGCGCCTCCTGCGACCTCTCCGGCAAGCCGTGGGATCCAAGTCGCAAGCTCATCGAGTGGGACGGCGCCAAGTGGACGGGCTATGATGTGCCCGACATCGCGCCAACCGCCAAGCCGGACGTCGTCGGCCCGTTCATCATGAATGCGGAGGGGACCGCCCGGCTGTTCACCCGGGGGTTGATGCGCGACGGTCCGTTCCCGGCCCACTACGAGCCGTTCGAATCGCCGATCGCCAATCCGCTGGCGCCGAAAGTGCGCGGGAACCCGGCCGCGCGCGTCTTCAAGGACGATCTCGCCCAGTTCGGCGACGCCGACAAATTCCCCTACGCGGCGACCTCGTACCGGCTCACGGAGCACTTCCACTTCTGGACCAAGCACGTCTGGGTCAACGCCGTGCTGCAGCCGGAATTCTTCGTCGAGATTTCGGAACAGCTCGCCAAGGAGAAAGGAATCGCTAACGGCGGCTGGGTGCGGGTGTGGTCCAACCGTAACTCCATTCGCGCCAAGGCGCTCGTGACCAAGCGCATCACGCCGCTCATCTGCGACGGCAAGACGGTGCATGTCGTCGGCATCCCGCTCCATTGGGGATTCATGGGTCAGACAAAGAAGGGCTTTGGTCCGAATTCGCTGACCCCCTTCGTCGGAGACGCCAATATCGAAACGCCGGAATTCAAGGCGTTCCTGGTCAACATCGAGTCCATCGCGGCTCCGGTGGCCTGAGGGGAGGCGTCGATGTTTCCTCCGCTTCCCAACGTTTCGGTCGAGCCCGGCCCGCCCAAGCTGTCGAACGCCGATCTCGTCAAGCGGTCGGCCTCGAGCGTGCCGCCGCCGGAGCGCCAGCTGACGCCGGTCGCCAAGCTGATCGACGTATCGAAATGCATCGGCTGCAAGGCCTGCCAGTCGGCCTGCATCGAATGGAACGACACCCATCCCGAGATCGGCGTCTTTTCCGGCTCCTACGAAAACCCGCCGGATCTGACGCCCGAAATGTTCACGCTCATGCGCTTCACGGAATGGGTCAACCCCGAGGGCAACCTCGAATGGCTCATCCGCAAGGATGGATGCATGCACTGTGAGGACCCCGGCTGTCTGAAGGCCTGTCCGGCGCCGGGCGCCATTGTCCAGTATTCGAACGGCATCGTCGACTTCGTGCATGAGAACTGCATCGGCTGCGGTTACTGCGTACGCGGATGTCCGTTCAACATCCCGCGCATTTCGCGGACCGAGGACAAGCCGAAAGCCTACAAGTGCACGCTCTGCTCCGATCGCGTCGCCGTCGGCCAGGGGCCGGCCTGCGCCAAAGCCTGCCCGACGCAGGCGATCGTGTTCGGAACCAAGGAGGAGATGACGAAGCACGCGGAAGGGCGCATTGCGGACCTGAAGTCGCGCGGCTACGCCAATGCCGGCCTTTACGATCCCCCGGGCGTCAAGGGCACGCACGTAATGTATGTGCTGCATCATGCCGACAAGCCAGAGATTTACGCCAATCTGCCCAAGGATCCAAAGATCAGCCCTATCGTCGAGATATGGAAAGGCATGTTCAAATACGCAGGCTTCGTGGCCATCGGCGGCTTGGCTGCGTTCAGTTTCCTGCAGCAGGTCGTGTCCGGAGCCAACCGGGTCTCGCGCGAGGATGAAGAGAGCGCTAAGCGACTGACGGGGCATGCCGAACGATGACGACCACGACCCCTTATGACGTCCAGCCCGGCGACAAGGTGCATCGTGGCGATCCTGTCACGGTCGACCGTCACACGCCGTTTGTCCGTGTCAATCATTGGACAGCGGTGATCTCGATGATCCTGCTTTGGATCTCCGGGTTCGCGTTGTTTCACCCAAGCTTGTTCTTCCTCGCCGACTTGTTCGGTGGGGGCGAGAATACCCGGGCGGTTCATCCCTGGCTCGGGGTAATCCTGTTCCTTGCCTTTTACGGATTATTCTTCCGCTTCTGGCGGGCATGTCTGTTTGCGCGTGGAGACGGTGGGTGGCTCGTAGGTATGCCGGCGCTGATGGCTGGAGGCGACGAGGAAAAACTGCCGGAAGTCGGCCGTTTCAATCCCGGCCAAAAGTTGTTCTTCTGGGGAATGGCGATCATGCTGATCGTCATGTTGGTGAGCGGCTTGGTGATTTGGGATGTATATTTTTTCCCCTACACCACGATCGACCAGAAGCGCATTATGGTCCTCGTCCACTCGGCCGTCGCGGTGCTGGCGGTTTGCGGCGTGATTGTCCACGTATCCATGGTGATTTGGGAGCGTGGGACGCTGCAGGCCATGACCCGCGGCTACGTCACCGGCGGCTGGGCCTGGAAGCACCATCGCAAGTGGCTGCGTGAGCTGGTCACCGGCGGGCGAGTTGACGCATAACGGAGCGGTGCCAGTTGAACGGCGCCGCTTCCGTGTAACCACGTGGCCCGGAGGGTTCGTGACCAATGAGTAGAGTAGGTGCGCCTCGGCAGGATCCCGTTCCGATTGGGCAGATCGCCGAACCGCCATTTGCCCGTCTTCCCGACCCGCTAACACTGTTTGCCGCGCGCGCACGGCGCTTTCGCTCGCTTGCCGAGGGTCATGACCTCGCACCGTACCTGCGTTTTCTCGCCGCATTAAGCGATGTGCAGAGCCGCTTGCAGGATGGGCTCGCCGAGCCCGACATGCCGGCCCCGGACGTCCGTGAGCGGGCGCGTGAACACCGCATGCCGCCGCTCGACCGCAGTCGGTTCACCACGGACGCGGCCTTCGATACTACGATCGAGCGCCTCTTGTCGCTTGCCAGCATGATCGAGATGCCAGAGCAGGCGGCAGCGGCGCTGACGCGGGTAAAAGCCACCGACGCGGCCGCGCGCGACGCTATGGCGCGGGGGCTGCTGGCCGACTCTGTTCCGGCGGAGGCGCTAGCCGAGCATGTGTACGTGGCCGCCGCGTTGCAGGTTCATTTCGCCAGGCTGGCGGCGAGGCTCGACGCCGCCCGACTGACGCCGGTGGGCGACGGCGCCTGTCCGGTATGTGGCGGCTCGGCGGCCGCATCTTTTCTGGTCGGCTGGCTCGGCTCGCACGGCGCGCGATTCTGCGCATGTGGGCTGTGCGGGACGATGTGGAACTACGTGCGCATCAAATGCGTGCTGTGCGGCTCGACCAAGGGCATCGCCTATCGGGAGGTCGAGGGCGGCCCCGGGACAGTGAAGGCGGAGACCTGCGATGCGTGCCGCGGCTATGTGAAGATTCTGAACCAACAGAAGGAACCGGATGTCGATTCGATCGCCGACGACGTCGCTTCGCTCGCCCTCGACCTGCTCGTTCGCGAGGCCGGCTTCAGGCGGGGCGCGGTCAATCCGTTCCTGATCGGTTATTAGAGATGACGGCCGCCGAGACTGTAAGTCTGCGTAACTTGCCTTCGGTCGACGAGGTGCTGCGCGCTGCGACCGCCGACCTCGCTGTCGCCCGTTTCGGCCGATTCGCCACTGTGACCGCGGTTCGCCGATCGCTCGAAGCCGCGCGCGCCGCGCGCGCCACGTCGACGAATGCCGAAGCGGTCGCCGCCGATGTCCTGAGCCGGCTCGAAGCTGAAGCGCAACCAAGCATGAGGCCGGTGTTCAATCTGACCGGGACGGTGCTTCACACCAATCTCGGCCGCGCCCTTATAGCCGAGGCGGCGGTCGAGGCCGCCGTTTCAGCCATGCGCCATGCGGTCGCGCTCGAGTTCGACCTGGCGTTGGGCCGTCGTGGCGAGCGCGACGATCACCTGCGGGCGCTGCTCCGCGAACTGACGGGCGCCGAGGACGCCACCCTCGTCAACAACAACGCGGCGGCCGTCCTCCTCGTCCTCAACACCCTCGCCAAAGGACGCGAGGCGATCGTCTCGCGCGGCGAACTCATCGAGATCGGCGGCGCCTTCCGCATGCCGGAGATCATGCGCAGCGCCGGCGTCAAGCTTGTCGAAGTCGGCACAACCAACCGGACCCACCGCAGGGACTATACGGCGGCGATCGGGCCGAAGACCGGGTTGATCCTGAAGGTCCACGCGTCGAACTATCGTATCGAGGGCTTCACCGCCGAGGTCGCTCCCCGCGATTTGGCGGCGCTCGCGCGTGAGCGCGCCGTGCCGCTGATGCATGATCTCGGCTCGGGCACACTGGTCGATCTCGCGCGCTTCGGGCTTGCGCACGAACCGACGGTGGCCGAAGCTGTCGCAGATGGCGCAGATCTCGTCACCTTCTCCGGCGACAAGCTGCTCGGCGGCCCGCAGGCGGGTTTCGTCGTCGGGCGCGAGGAGCTTCTGGCGCGGATCAACCGCAACCCCATGAAGCGCGCGCTTCGGGTCGACAAAATTCGCCTTGCCGCGCTCGAAACGACGCTGCGGCTCTATCGCGATCCTGACCGGCTGGCCCAGAGGCTTCCCACGATTCGCCTGCTCGCGCGCCCGGTGACGGACATTTGCGCGCTTGCGCGACGCGTCGCTGCGAATGTGGCGGGGGCCGTAGGGCCGGAATTCCGCGTCGAGGGGATCGACTGCAAAAGCCAGATCGGTTCGGGCGCCCTCCCCCTCGAAACCGTGCCGAGCGCGGGCCTGGCGATTCGCCCGACCGCACCGCGCGGGCGAGGACGCGCGCTTGCGTCGCTTGCCGCCGCGCTTCGCGCGCTTCCGACGCCGGTCATCGGCCGGGTCGAGGACCAGGCGCTGGTGCTTGATCTGCGCTGTCTCGAGGATGAGTCAGGCTTCGTCGCCAATTTGACCAAACTCGGCCAAAAACCGCACGCCCGAGGCGGGGACGATGCGCTGGCTTGATTGGCTGAGGGAACGCGGCGAGCCGAAGACCGCGGAGGAATCGGCTTCTGACCGCATGCAGCGCGCTTACGAGGCGGCGTCGCGCGGCGACTACGCGTTGGCGCTTGCAGTCTGGGGACCGCTCGCCCAGGCCGGCGTTCCGCGGGCGCAGAACAACGTAGGGGCGTGCTTTGCCGAAGGCCTCGGGCTCGAACGCGACGCGACGCTCGCCCAACGATGGCTAACGCTTGCGGCGGACGCTGGCGACCCCGTCGGCCAGCGCAACCTCGCGACGCTCTATTTCAACGGCGTGGGCCTCGAGCCGGATTATGCCCGCGCCGCCGCGCTCTTCCGAGCCGCGGCCGAGCAAGGTGACGGCCCCGCGCAGGACATGCTGAGCTCCATTCTGCTCGAGGGCGAGGTCGCTGAGCCCGAGCCGGTCGAAGCGCAACGTTGGGCGCTCGCGGCCGCCGAGCAAGGCATCGCTTCTTCGATGACGCGCCTCGGCAAGATGTTCCACGACGCTCTCGGCGTCGAGCGCGATCCTGCCCAGGCGGCGCGCTGGTGGCGATGCGCGGCTGACCGAGGCGACGCGGAGGGGCAGGCCCTGCTCGGCGCAACTCTCCATCTCGGCGCAGGCGTTGCGCGCGACAAAGTGGCGGCGCTCGCGTGGCTGCTGCGGGCGCGCGCCAACGGCAGCGAGAAGGCCGATCTGTTCCTCGGACCGGTTCGCGCTGCCCTTGCCCCAGCTGAAATCGCCGAGGCCGAGCGGCGGGCCGCCGAGCCATTGGCGGAGCCGCGGCCATGATCATCGGGACCGCAGGCCACATCGATCACGGCAAAACGTCGCTGGTGCGCGCGCTCACCGGCGTCGATACCGATCGCCTCAAGGAGGAGAAGGCGCGCGGCATATCGATTGATCTTGGCTTTGCCTATATGCCAGCGCCTGACGGCTCTATCCTCGGCTTCGTCGACGTGCCGGGACACGAGAAATTCGTGCACAACATGGTCGCGGGGGCGACCGGCATCGACTTCGTCCTGCTCGCGGTCGCCGCTGACGACGGCCCAATGCTGCAGACCTTCGAGCATCTGGCCATCGTCGATCTCCTCGGCGTGAAGCGCGGCGTCGTGGTTTTGAGCAAGGCCGATCTCGCAGCGCGCCCGGCGCGCGAGGAGGTGGGGCGCGTCATTCGCCAAGTCATTGCCGGGACGACGCTCGCAGGCGCCGAGATCATTCCGGTCTCAACCGTCTCGGGCGAAGGGATCGACGCCCTTCGCGAGCATCTGTTCGATGCCGCCCGCCACGCGGATAGACTATCCGCAAGGGGTCGCTTTCGACTCGCGGTCGACCGCTCCTTTTCGCTCCCCGGCATCGGCGCAGTGGTGACCCGGGACGGTGCTGTCGGGCTC
>DATFNQ010000113.1:0-10387 GCA_035266305.1 Methylovirgula sp. | reverse complement strand
TCGTTTGCTCGAACCGCCACCACTGCTCATCAAAGATCACCGCCAGTTGAGCCTCAATCTATGCCAAATTTAAACCGGACAGCCGTGGCACAAGGCCGGCCATGACGAGAGAACCCGGCTGGGCGGAGCGGTGGGACCGCGTGGCCGGGACAAGCCCGGCCATGATGGCGCAGCTAGCCCAACTCGATCCTGACCGGCACGTGATCCGACGGCTTGTCCTCGCCGCGCCTCTCCTTATCGATCGTCACCTTGACGAGCCGGTCGGCGGCGCTGGGCGAGAGCAGCAGATGGTCGATACGGATGCCCTTGTTGCGTTGCCAGGCGCCGGCTTGATAATCCCAGAACGTGTAAAGCCCGGCCGCATCCGTCGTCGCGCGCAAAGCGTCCGTGTAGCCGAGATGGATGAGCGCCTGGAATTTTTGCCGCGTCTGCGGAAGAAACAGCGCGTCGCCGGCCCAAACCTTGGGATCGAAGCAATCGCGCGGCTCGGGAATGACGTTGTAATCGCCGGCGAGAATGACCGGCTCCTCAAAAGCCAGAAGATGCCGCGCATGCGCATTTAACCGATCCATCCAGGCGAGCTTATAGGCGTATTTGTCGCTATCCGGCGGATTGCCATTCGGCAGATAGAGCGAAGCGATGCGGATGATGCTTGCCCCGTCCGGAATGACCGCTTCGATATAGCGGGCGTGCGCGTCGCTTGCGTCGCCGGCGAGGCCGCGCGTGACTTCGAGCGGCGCCTTCGACAGGACGGCGACGCCATTCAAGGCTTTTTGCCCGTGGACGGCGACATTATAGCCGCAGGCTTCGATCTCCATCAGCGGGAAGGCTTCTTCAACGCATTTCAGTTCCTGGAGACAGAGCACGTCCGGGCTCACCTCCTTCAGATAACGCAGGAGATGTTCGGTTCTCTGCCGCACCGAATTGACGTTCCAGGTGGCGATGTTCACTTCTCGATCCTTCAAGCTCTCAAGATTCTCAGCCCCAGCGGCGGTGCGTCCACATCCATTGTTCGGGATTGAGCCTGATCGTGCGCTCGAACTCGGCCTGCAGCGCCGCTGTTGCGGCAACGATGTCGGCGTCGCGATCCTCCGTCTGCGGCAGCGCGATCTCGACGAGATTTATCACAAACCGCGCATGCGGCTTGCGGACGATCTCGCCGGCGTAGAGCTTGAGGCCGAGGGTTCGCGCGACCATGGCCGGAAAGGGCGTCGAGGGGGCCGGAGCGCCGAAAAAGGCGACGTGCGGCCCACGAAAATCGCGCTGGTCGGCGAGCATGGCGAGCGTGCCGCCCTCGCGCGCATGGCGGATCAAGTGGCGCAGCGAGGCCGGAGTTTTCGGGTAAAGACCGCCGGGATAGAGAAAGGCCCGCATCTTGCGCACCCGCGCATCGACCAAGGGGTTCTTGATCCGCTGATAGACGCCGGCCAGCCGCGCCTTGGCCGAGACGCCGAGCACCGCGACCTCCCAATTAGCCTGATGCGCGGCGCAGACGACGCGCGCCTCTGTCTGATCGAAGCCGGCCGGGGCTTCGACCTTCACTCTGCCGCTCGCCGCGATCTCGGCAAGACGGAAGGTCTCGGCGAACGTGCGGCCAAGATTTTCCCACATGCCGGCGGCGATCACCGTGCGCTCCGCGTCTAACTTCTCCGGAAAGGCGATCGCCAGGTTTTCGAGGGCTCGCTTATGGCGCTCGGCTCCGAGGCGCGGGCCAAGCCGTCTCCAGACCTGGCCAGACAGCCAAGAGGCGGCCTCGATCGGCAGAACGCCGAGGCATGCCCCGGCAACGCCCAAGGCGAGGTCCTCCAGCCTGTGCCGCAAGGAGACGCCGCCGAAACGCGTCGAAAAAATGCGTCCTGCCGTGGCGCTTCGCATCAATGGTCGAATCTCGAATCCGGGCCGATCATTGCTTCGCGCGCACCGCCGATTTCGCCGCACGAATGGACCGCGAGGCTCTCTATCTTATTTCGCTCGTCATGGGAACGGCGCCGCCCGCAGCGGCTTCTGCATCAGCGGTGGAAGGCGCTCATGCGGCAAGATGCCTTCCATGATCACCGCTCGGCGCAGCGGTCCGATGGCCGCAAACGCCAAGAATCCAAGGCCGCGCACAAGATCGACGGGAAGAAAGTCGGAGAGCAAAGAGCGGTTCAAAATGTCGATGCCGCTGGTCCGTAGCGTGATGTCCGAACGCCGCTCTTCGGCATAGGGGCTGAGCGCCTCGGCGCTACCGATGTCATCGCCGCGCGCACGCGCCGCTTCGAGACATTCGACGAGCACCGCAATATCGCGCAAGCTCAGATTGAGGCCTTGCGCGGCGAGCGGCGGAAACACATGCGCGGCTTCGCCAAGCAGCGCTATTCTGCGCCCGACGAGGCGCGCTACGCGCATGCCGGCCATGGGAAAAAAGCCGCAGGCGCCGTCAAGCCGCATGTGGCCGAAGATTGCGTCCACCTCGCGCTCGATCTCGGCCGCGAGTGCCTCGGCCGCGAGAGCGCGTCGGCGCTCGGCCTCGCGCGCCGACATCAGCCAGACAAGGCTCGATCGATGCTCCGCTTGGTCGCTCGCCGGCAAAGGCACGAGGGTGCAGGGGCCGCTGCGCGTATGGAACTCGACCGACGTGTTGCGATGCGGCTTCTCGTGCGCGGTGAGCGCCGTCAAAGCGACCTGCGGATAAGACCATCGCCGCGTGCCGATCCGCGCCTTGCTTCGGACCGCCGATCTTTGTCCGTCCGCGGCGACGATGAGCTTCGCACTGATGCTGCGGCCGGAGGCGAAGACAGCGCGGACATGATCGGCCTCGTAGACGATATCGGCGAGCCATTCCGGTTCGAGATGCAGATTGGGCATCTCACGGGCACGCTCGGCGAGCCGCGCGACCAGCCGGTCGGCCTCGATATTCGCGCCGAGGGCGGGAAGTCCCACTTCATCGGCAGAAAAGGCGATCCGCGGGATCGGCACACGCGAGCCCGTCGCGTCGATCATTTCGATCGCTTCGATCTTGGCCGCTTGATCGGCGAGCCGAAGGTTCAAGGCGCGAAAGAACCGCAACGAGCCTTCGAAAAGGGCGACGGTGCGGCCATTGCTCAGCGTGTCCAAAGTACCGATGGCGGCGACCGCAAAGCCCGATTGGGCGAGCGCGATCGCGGTCGAAAGACCAGCGGCGCCAGTCCCGACAACGAGAATATCCGCTTCGTCAGCTGGCATCGCAAATGTTGGCACTTGCGCCCTCATTGATTTTCCCTGGCGGCGCCATTTCTAAGCGCATCGGCGTGATTGGCACTTGTTAGCACGAAGGGCTAAGGCTGCAATTGCTTGACGATTTTCGGCACGAGCGCGCGCGGAGCGAGGCGCACTGAAAAGACCATCATCCTGTTCAGAACGCCGGGAACGAGCAGCCTTTTGCCGGCCAGCATCGCAGCAATGCCCTGACGCGCCACGCTTCGCGCATCCATCGGCGCGATCCGGAAGATAAGCGATCCCTCCATCTCCGCTGTTGCGGCAAATCCCGTCTTCGTCGCTCCGGGACAGAGGCAGGTGACGCTGACGCCGGTGCCGACAAGTTCTTCGGCGAGCGCTTCCGAGAGCGAAAGCACGTAGCTCTTGCTGGCGTAATAAACCGCCATGTTGGGGCCGGGCTGAAAGGCTGTCATCGACGCGAGGTTCAAGATTTTTCCTTGGCGGCGCTCCAGCATGTCGGGCAGAAAGAGGCGAGTTAAGGCCGTCAAGGCGGTGATATTGACGGCGATCATCTCGAGTTGGCGCTGCAAGGGCAGGGCAGCAAAGGCTCCATGCGCGCCAAATCCGGCATTATTGACGAGCACGTCAATGCGCGTCCCCTGCGTTTTAAGCTTGTCATAGATCTGCTGCGGAGCGCCGGGTTCGGCGAGGTCGAAGACCAGCGGCTTGGCCGTCACTGCGTGTTGCGTCGAAACTTCTTCCGAGAGGGCGGTGAGCCTGGCTTCGTTACGCGCCACGAGGATGAGATCGAAGCCGCGCTCGGCGAGGCCGCGGCAAAGTTCGAGGCCAATGCCGGACGAGGCGCCCGTTACGAGTGCCGTTTGGCGAGTTCCGGCCATCCGCGTGTCCCGATGTTCAAGGCAATTCGGCGGCTCACGCACGGCGCGCGAGCTGGAGGTCAATCCCTAGCTATTGTCGACAGGCCTTGAATTCAACGCTGCTCGATCGGCACGTAATCGCGCTGTGGCGCGCCGGTATAGAGCTGCCGCGGCCGACCGATCTTCTGACTCGGATCCTCGATCATTTCCTTCCATTGCGCGACCCAGCCGGCGGTGCGCGCGACGGCGAAAAGCGCGGTGAACATCGAGGTCGGGAAGCGCATGGCCTTGAGCGTGATGCCGGAATAGAAATCGATGTTGGGATAAAGCTTCTTCTCGATGAAATATTCATCGCTGAGCGCGATCTGCTCGAGCTCCATCGCGACTTCGAGCAAGGCGTCGTCGTTGCGGCCGCTCTCCTTCAAGACCTCATGGCAGGTCTTCTGCATGATCTTGGCGCGCGGATCATAGTTCTTGTAGACGCGATGGCCGAAGCCCATGAGGCGGAATGGATCGTTCTTGTCCTTGGCGCGAGCGATATATTTCGGAATGTTTTTGACCGTGCCGATTTCCTCGAGCATTTTGAGCGCCGCCTCATTGGCACCGCCATGCGCCGGGCCCCAAAGGCAAGCGACCCCCGCCGCGATGCAGGCGAAAGGATTGGCCCCAGAGGAGCCGACGAGCCGCACCGTCGATGTCGATGCGTTCTGTTCGTGATCGGCATGCAAAATGAAAATCTGGTCAAGCGCTCGCGCCATCACCGGATTGACCTGATATTCCTCGCAAGGCACGGCATAGCACATGCGCAGGAAATTCGAAGTGTAGTCGAGATCGTTCTTCGGATACACGAAAGGCTGGCCGATCGCGTATTTATAGGCCATCGCGGCGAGCGTCGGAATTTTGCCGATGAGCCGCATCGAGGCGAGCATCCGCTGCTTCTGGTCCGATACGTCGGTCGAGTCGTGATAGAAGGCCGAGAGCGCCCCGACGCTCGCGACCAGCACCGCCATCGGATGGGCATCGCGACGAAAGCCGTTGAAGAAGCGCGCGATTTGTTCATGGACCATCGTATGGCGCGTGATCCGATAGTCGAAATCGGCCCTCTGCGTCACGGTCGGAAGTTCACCGTAAAGCAGGAGATAGCAGGTCTCCAGAAAATCGCCTTTTTCGGCGAGCTGTTCGATCGGATAGCCACGATAGAGCAGCACGCCCTTGTCGCCGTCGATATAGGTGATCTCCGACTCGCAGCTCGCGGTCGAGGTGAATCCTGGATCGTAGGTGAAGACGCCGGTCTGCGCATAAAGCTTGCCGATGTCGATGACCGAAGGGCCGATGCTGCCGGGCTTGACCGGCAGGGCGATGGATCTGTCGCCAAAGGCGAACGTAACCGTCGTCGCGCTCGTCGTGGGAGCCTGCCTCGTTGCGTCCAGCATGGGAATCTGCCTTCCTGAAAGTCGCACGCGCCCGCCGGTCTGTTGCACCGCAGTCGGAACAGGTGCTGCGACGGCCGAGTGGTGCACTGCAATATCAACTAACGCATAGTTGGGTAAGGTTCAAGCGGGCGGCGCGGCTCTGCGGAATCGTCCGCCTAGGCACCGAAGATCGCATCGCTCGGATCATTAAGGAAGCTGATCCTGCAGCCGGCCAAGGCTTTCCTCGCGACCAAGCACGTCGAAAACCTCGAAAATACCGGGCGAAGTCGCGCGCCCGGTCAGGGCGGCGCGCAAAGGTTGTGCGACTTGGCCGAGTTTGAGGTTCATTTCTTCGGCATAGTTACGCACCACTGCTTCGGTTGCCGCCGGCGTCCATTGCCGCAAGTCAGCAAGGCGCGGCAGAAGATGGGCGAGATGCGCCCTGCCGCCTCCCTCGAGGATGCTGGCCGCATGGTCGTCGAGAGCGAGTGGGCGGGCCGCAAAGAGGAACGCCGCGCCGTCGCGCAATTCGAGGAGCGTCTTGGCGCGTTCTTTCAGGCCCGGCATGGCGGCGAGAAGCTTGGCCTGCTGCCTCGCGTCGAGCGTTCTCGGCATGTCGTTGCGGTCCGGCAGATGCGGCCAAGTCTCGACGAGCGCCGCGACGAGGTCCTCATTGCGGCTCGCACGGAGATAGTGGCCGTTCATGTTTTCGAGCTTCAAGAAATCGAAACGCGCCGGCGAGCGCCCGACGTGCGCAAGATCGAAGGTTTCGATCATGGCCTCGGTCGTGAAAAATTCCTTATCTCCATGGCTCCAGCCGAGCCGGACCAGGTAATTGCGCAATGCAGCCGGCAGATAGCCCATGGCGCGATAGGCATCGATGCCCAGCGCGCCATGCCGCTTCGACAATTTGGCGCCGTCCGCGCCATGGATCAGCGGAATATGCGCCATGATGGGCATCTGCCAGTCGAGCGCCTGATAGATCTGCATCTGGCGGGCCGCATTGGTCAGATGATCGTCGCCGCGAATGATATGGGTGACCCCCATGTCGTGATCGTCGACGACGACGGCGAGCATATAGGTGGGCGTGCCGTCGGAGCGCAGAAGGACGAGATCGTCGAGATTTTCATTCGCCCAGGCGACGCGGCCCTGGACCTGATCGTCGAGCACCGTCTCGCCGGTCTGCGGCGCCTTGAGGCGGATCACCGGCTTGACGCCGGGCGGCGCCTCCGAGGGCGAGCGGTCGCGCCAGCGCCCGTCATAGCGCGGCGCCCTGCCTCCGGCCCGCGCCTTCGCCCGCATGTCGTCGAGTTCCTGCGGTGTCGCATAGCAATAATAGGCTTTGCCGGCTGCGAGCAATTGTTCGGCAATCTCGCGGTGCCGGCTGGCGCGTTGAAACTGATGGATGACCTCGCCGTCCCAGCGAAGCCCGAGCCAGGTCAGTCCGTCGAGGATGGCGGCGATCGCCGCGTCCGTCGACCTCTCGCGGTCCGTATCCTCGATGCGCAGCAGCATCTTGCCGCCGGCATGGCGGGCGAAAAGCCAGTTGAACAGCGCGGTCCGCGCCCCGCCGATGTGCAGAAAGCCGGTCGGCGAAGGCGCGAAACGGGTGATCACTTGGTCTGCCATGAGCGGCTATTCCAACCTTTTTGCTTGAGCACGAATACCCTGCGGTTCGCGCGTCATGACGTCAACTTGCATCTTGCAAGGCGCAGCTTCCGGTCCGATCATGTGAGGGCAGGGGGTCCTCATGACGGATCTCGCCGGTTCGGCCGTCGCCACGGGCACAGCCCGTTCGCATTTTGCCGCGCGCTTCAAGCGCGCGCTTGGCGATCCGCGGCGCCTAGCGTTGCAGGCAATCGAAATCGAGATTGCCGAGCGGCGGCTTTTTCTCTGGCTGCCGGTCGCGGCGGGATCAGGCGCCGTCTGGTATCTGCTCGCCGACCGCGAACCCTCGCTCTGGTATGCGGCCGCCGCGGCGGCGGTCTTTGCGACTCTCGCCTTTGTCCTGCGCGGCAAGCGCCTCGCCTATGGATTGGCGCTTGCCCTTTGCTGCCTCTGCCTCGGACTCCTCTCGGCAGGCTGGCGCACGGCGCGCGTCGCGGCGCCGGTCATCGATCGCGTGAAGGTCGTCACGCTCGAAGGCTTCATCGAGGAGATGGATTTCCGCCAGGTTGGCGCGCGCTTTCTGCTGCGGCCGGCGAAAGCCGACGGCCTCGACGCCATGCCTTATCGCGTGCGTCTGACGCTCGCCCGCACGCCGCCGTTCGAGGCCGGAACCTATGTGCGGCTCAAGGCGCGGCTCCTGCCGCCGGCTCAGGCGAGCCTGCCGGGCGGCTATGATTTCGCCCGCGATGCCTGGTTCGCGCGGATCGGCGCGGTCGGCAATGTGCTCGGCCGCGTCGATGTCATCACGCCGCCGGTGCCGCCCGACCTCCTCTCGGCCCTCATGATGGCGGTCGATCGCGGCCGCAACGCGCTGGCGCGCCGCGTCGACACGACCATCGGCGGCGAGCCGGGCGCCATCGCCGCCGCCATGGTGACCGGCAAGCGCGACATGCTCTCGGACGACACGAAGGAAATCATCCGCGAGGCCGGGATTTTCCACATCATCACGATTTCCGGCGTGCAGATGACGCTGGTCGCCGGCATTTTCTTCGTCGGGCTGCGCGCTCTCCTGGCTCTCAGTCCGACGCTCGCGCTGCGCCATCCGATCAAGAAATGGGCGGCGGCGGCCGCCATCCTCGGCGCGATCTGCTACGATATTCTGACCGGCTCGCGGGTCGGCACCGAGCGCGCCCTCATCATGACCACGATCATGCTGGCTGCCGTGCTGATGGAGCGCCAATCGCTCAGCATGCGCAATCTCGCGCTTGCCGTCGCCCTTGTGCTTCTGATCGAGCCGGACGCGGTGTTAAGCGCGAGCTTTCAGCTGTCCTTCGCGGCGGTCGCGGCGCTCGTCGCGGTCTTCGAGGCGCGCAGCAGCTTTGCCGCGGAGCGCCGGGAGCAAAGCGCAGGTCCCGCGCCGGCGGCGATCACGTCAATCTGGAAGGAGCGGCTGGCGCAGATCCGGGAGCGGCTGGCACATGGGCCGGCGGCGCTCATCTTCGCGACCTTCTGCGCGACGACGGCGACCGCTTCCTTCATGGCGTTCAACTTCCATGAACTCAGTCCCTACGTGCTGATCGGCAATCCGCTCACCTTGGCGATCATCGAAATCTTCGCCGTGCCCGGTGCGCTCATCGGGACCTTGCTCTATCCGCTCGGGCTCGACGGTTTCGTTTGGCATTATGTCGGGGCGGGCATAAGCTTCATCCTCTGGGCGGCGCGGCTGATCGGCGGAATGCCGGGCGCCACGATCCATGTGACCGCTTTCGCGCCCTGGGCGATCGTCTTCCTCACCATGGCCGTGCTCTCGGCGGTGATCTGGCGAAGCTGGCTCCTGCGCATGACGGCGATCCCGCTCGCCGTGATCGGGCTTTGCGGCGCGGCGAACGGCCCCTCCTTCGACATTGCGGTCGCCGCGACCGGCGACGCGCTCGCGCTGCGCGGCGCCGACGGCACGCTTTCCGTGCTCGGCCATCATCCGAGCCTCTTCTCCGCGGAACAATGGCTGAGCGCCGACGCCGACCGCCGCGATCCGCGCGAGGCTGTGGATAAGTCCGCCTGCGATAGGATCGGCTGCGTCGGCATTCTGCCGGACGGGCGCGCCGTGGCGCTGGTGCTGGATCGAACCGCCTTCGCCGAAGATTGTCTGCGCGCCGACGTTCTCGTCACGCCGCTCTATGCGCCGCCGGGCTGCGCCGCGGCGCTTATCATCGATCGCGAGAAACTCAATGAGACCGGTGCGGTCACGCTCACCGCGCGCGGATCAGCATGGGCCTTGACGATAGCGCGCGCCGCGGACGAGGACAGGCCCTGGTCGCCGGCGCCCAAGCAGCGCTGGGGGAAGAGCCAGCCGCGTAGCGATGACGCTGCCACGCAAGCGAGCGACGATCCCGCGGCGCCGCTGGAGTAGCATCACCGTCATGGCCGGGCTTGACCTGGCTTGACCCGGTCATGACGCCCTCAATATTTCCGGATGAGGCTCACGAGCTTGCCCTGGATGCGCACCCGGTCCGGCCCGAAGATCCGCGTCTCATAGGCGGGATTGGCGGCTTCGAGCGCGATCGAAGCGCCGCGCTTGCGCAGCCGCTTCAATGTCGCCTCCTCTTCATCGATGAGGGCGACCACGATATCGCCGGTCTCGGCCGTGTCCTGCTTGCGGATGACGATGGTGTCGCCATCGAATATGCCTGCCTCGATCATCGAATCGCCGCGCACTTCGAGGCCGTAATGTTCGCCGGGCGGCAGCATGTCGGGCGGCAGGCTGATCGTATGGCTGCGGGTCTGCAGCGCGGTAATCGGCGTACCTGCGGCGATGCGGCCCATCACCGGAATGGCGATCATCGCGCGCTCGCCCTCGTCCTCGGCGCCCTGCGCGGGCCTGAGGCGGCCGAGATTGCCCTCGATCACCGAAGGCGAGAATTTCTTGCCGCGCCCGCTCGTGGCGGGCGTCGTCGATTCGGGCAGGCGCAGGACTTCGAGCGCGCGGGCGCGGTTCGCCAGCCGCCGAATGAAGCCGCGCTCCTCGAGCGCCAGGATCAGCCGGTGGATGCCGGATTTCGAGCGCAGATCGAGCGCGTCCTTCATCTCCTCGAAGGAGGGCGGCACGCCGGTCTCCTTCAGGCGCTCATGGATGAAGCGCAGCAATTCGCTCTGTTTCTTGGTCAGCATCGGGTCTCGCTCGCTGCGGCTCCGGCAGGGACGCCGAATCAGTGGGATAGGGGGACGCTGCTTACCTAAGGATTGGGGCACTAAACAAAGAGTGAACGGACTCTATCCGTTCTTGCTGTGTTCCGCAAGGGGGTAGGGGTGCTG
>DATFNQ010000112.1:0-2530 GCA_035266305.1 Methylovirgula sp. | reverse complement strand
CGGCCACTTTTGAGGCTGACACTTTTCCGAACATTGATTCGGAGAGGGCGGCCGGGGATGTTTGCAGTGGAGACTTACGCAGCAGTTCGACGCTTTGTTTTCATCGAAGGGAAGAGCCGGCGCGAGGCGGCGCGAGTTTTTGGATTGAGCCGGGATACGATTTCCAAGATGTGCCGCTATTCGGCACCGCCCGGCTATGTGCGATCCAAGCAGCCGGATCGGCCGAAGCTCGGTCCGCTGGTTCCGGTCATTGACGCGATCCTCGAAGCCGACAAGACGGCACCGCCGAAGCAAAGGCACACGGCGAAGCGGATTTTCGAACGGCTGCGGAGCGAGCACGGCTTTCTCGGCGGCTATACAGTCGTGAAGGATTACGTTCGGGTCGCCCGCACGAGATCGCGCGAGGTCTTCGTCCCGCTGGCTCATCCGCCGGGTCACGCCCAGGTAGATTTCGGCGAATGCATCGGCGTGATCGGTGGCGTGCGGATGAAGTTGCATGTGTTTTGTTTCGACCTGCCGCAGTCGGACGCCTGCTTCATCAAGGCCTATCCGGCAGAGACGACCGAGGCTTTTCTGGACGGGCACGTCTCGGCATTTGCTTTCTTCGGCGGCGTCCCGCTTTCGATTTTGTACGATAATCTCAAGATCGCGGTGGCCCGCATTCTGGGCGACGGTAAGCGCCAGCGCACCCGTGCCTTTACGGAGTTGGTCAGCCACTACCTGTTTCAAGGGCGGTTCGGCCGACCGGGGAAGGGCAATGACAAGGGGAAGGTCGAGGCCCTGGTGAAGTATTCCCGGGCGAACTTCCTGACGCCTGTGCCGCATGCCACATCCTTCGACGTGTTGAATGCCAGTCTCGAAGATGATTGCCGTGCCCGGCAAGCGGAGCGCGCCGGCCGCCATGAGCAAACGATCGGCGAACGCCTCGATGCGGACAAAGCCATTCTGCGCGCTTTACCAGAGACGCCCTTCGAGCCTTGCGACAAGCGCCCGGCGAAGGTCTCTTCGACCGCGCTGGTGCGTTACCGCATGAACGATTATTCGACGCCGACGGCCTATGGTTTTCGCGACGTCCTGGTGAAGGGCTTCGTCGATGAGGTCGTGATCATCTGCGGCGCCAGCGAGATCGCTCGGCATCCACGCGTCTATGATCGTGGCCAGTTCGTCTTTGACCCGAAGCACTATCTGGCGCTCCTTGAGCAAAAGCCCGGCGCGCTTGATCAGGCGGCTCCCTTGCAGAACTGGACACTGCCGGAGCCGCTCCAGCATCTGCGGCGGCTCTTGGAGGCGCGCATGGGCAATCGCGGTAAACGCGAGTTCATCCAGATGCCACGGCTCATGGAGGTCTTTCCGGAGAGGATCGTCGCGGCGGCGGCGTTCGAGGCGATCCGGCTCGGTGCCATCAGCTTTGATGCGGTCAAGCAACTCGTCATCGCCAAAGTGGAGCGAAAGCCGGCAAACCTCGATCTTGCCGATTATCCCTATCTGCCCGCCGCCACCGTGAAAACGACCGCGGCCGCCGATTATATGGCTCTCGTTTCCGGGAGGCCGGCATGACGACGACAGCTTCCCCCGATATCTTGGCGCCGCCACAGGTGCTGCTGGCGCATCATCTGCGACAACTCAAGCTGCCGACCTTTCTCCGCGAATACGACAAAGTCGCCGCTGAGGCTGCGCGTGAGGGGCTCGACCATTCGCGCTATCTTCTGCGTCTCGACGAACTCGAACTGATCGATCGCGAAAGGCGTATGGTCGAGCGGCGCACCAGCGCCGCGCGGTTCCCGGCGGTAAAGAGTTTCGACACATTCGACTTTGCTGCCATCCCGTCACTCAACAAGCCGCTCGTTCTCGAACTCGCGCGCTGCGAATATATCGTCGCCCGCGACAACATAATTGCGCTTGGCAACAGCGGCACAGGCAAGACCCATGCGTGCCTGGCGCTCGGCCTCGCCGCTTGCCAGCGCGGCTTCTCCGTTACCTTCTTCACTGCGGCCGGTCTCGTCCATCAATTGATGGAGGCGCGCGACGAGCGGCGTTTGCTCAAACTTCAAGCCCAGCTCGCCGCTGTCAAACTGCTGATCGTAGACGAGATCGGCTACGTGCCGCTCTCGCAGACCGGTTCGGAGTTGCTCTTCGAAGTTTTCAGCCAGCGTCATGAACGCGGCTCGACCGTCGTCACGTCCAACCTCCCTTTTGAGGAATGGACGACCGTCTTCGGGAATCAACGCTTGACCGGCGCGCTTCTCGATCGCCTGACGCATCATGTCCATATTCTGGAGTTGAATGGCGAGAGCTACCGGCTCAAGCAATCGAAGGCACGGCGGCGGATTGACCCGCACCCCGCCGATGAGACCGCCGATCCGGAAACCGGCGAAATCACCCCCGCCTCCTGAATGCCGGGTTCGCCCCGGCTGCGAAACCCTGACCATCTCCGCCGGGGCAAACCCGGCGCGTCGCGCTCTATGCCCACGCCGCCAACCGGCCTGGTTTTACTCCGCCCCAGTGGCCAACTTTTGCTCCGCCGTTGACA
>DATFNQ010000111.1:0-8525 GCA_035266305.1 Methylovirgula sp. | reverse complement strand
TCGTCACCTATATGACTAATGCTTATGCTTGTCCGGGTAGCGGTGGCACCGCGTGGATGGCCGGCACAAGCCGCACAAGCCCGGCCATGACGGTAGGGTGCGCTTTTCAGGCACTTAACACACCGTGATCGACAAACTCGAATTCTTCATTGCCGTCGCCCGGGAACAGAGCTTCAGCCGTGCGGCCGAGGCCTGCGGCGTCACCCAGCCGACCCTGTCGGCGGGAATCAAGCAATTGGAGGAGACGCTTGGCGTGCTCCTCGTCAATCGCAGTTCGAGGTTCCATGGACTGACGGCGGAAGGCGACCGCGTCCTCGAATGGGCGAAGCGGATCGTCGGCGACGCGCGCGCCATGCGCCAGGACGTACGCAGGTTGAAGAGCGGCCTCGTCGGCCATCTCAAGATCGCCGCCGTGCCGACGGCGCTCAGCATGATTGCGGCTCTGACGACGCCGTTCCGGGCCAAGCATCCGGGCGTCAGGTTCAGCGTCATGTCCATGACTTCGCTTCAGATCCTTGAAGCGCTCGATAATCTCGAGATCGACGCCGGCATCACCTATCTCGACAACGAGCCGCTCGGAACGGTGCGCAGCCTGCCGCTCTATATCGAACAATATCGGCTGCTGACCTTCGCCGGCAGTCCTTTCGCCGAGCGGGACAGCGTGACCTGGGCAGAGGTGGGGCGGATCCCGCTCTGCCTCCTGACGCCCGACATGCAGAACCGCCGGATCATCGATCAGCTCTTGACCAGCGCCGGCAATCAGCCGGCGCCGACGCTCGAATCGAATTCCGTGATCGCGCTTTACGCGCACGTGCGCACCGGGCGCTGGGCAAGCATCATGGCCGAGAAACTCGTGGATACGCTGGGCATCGTCGAACCGATTCGGTCAATCCCGATCGTCGAACCCCAAGCGGTGCATCAGATCGGTCTCATCGTGCCGCGCCGAGAGCCGATGACCCCGCTCGCCAGCGCCCTTTTCGCAGAAGCGAAGTTCCTTATTGCGTCGCCACAAAACCCTGGACAATAGAAAAGTCCTATAGGCTTACGGAACGGCTCCCTTGATCGGCGCGGCCGAAAGCCCCACCTATTTTTTGACGCATTCTAGGAATGGGTCGCCTTGCCGGCGCCTGTCTCCCCGCCGCATCGCAACGCGACCTTAAGTTCCGGGTTCTCCTCGATAGAGAACCCGGGACCAATAGGTTCTGGTGGAAACATGCCCAAGACGCCCATTTTCGACGAGGGCCGCGCGCAAGAAATTATCGCCGAGCATATCGGCCTCGAAGGGCCGTTGCTCCCCATCCTGCATGCATTCAACGAGGAATTCGGCTTCGTCGATGATGCGGCCGTTCCGCACATCGCCGCGGCGCTCAATCTATCGCGCGCCGAAGTGCATGGCGTTCTGACTTTCTACCACGATTTTCGCCGCGCGCCGGCCGGCCGACATTTGCTGAGGATCTGCCGCGCCGAGGCCTGTCAAAGCCGTGGCAGCGAGGCCGTCGCACGGCGCTCTCTCGCCGAACTCGGCCTCGACTGGCACGAGACGACGCGGGACGGCGAGCTCACGGTTCAGCCTGTCTATTGCCTCGGACTTTGCGCCAGCGGCCCCGCCGCGCTCCTGGATGAGGAGCCGCTCGGGCTGCTTGATGCGCATAAGCTTGTCGACGCGGTCGCGGAGGTGTGCGGAAGATGACGCGCGTCTTCGTCCCCAAGGATGTCGCGGCGCTGGCCGTCGGCGCAAACAAGGTCGCGAAAGCCATCGGCGACATCGCAGCGGCGCGCGGTAAGCCTGTCAGCATTGTCCGGACTGGTTCGCGCGGCATGCTCTTCCTCGAGCCGCTGGTCGAGGTCGAAACCGATGCTGGACGGATCGCCTACGGCCCGGTGATGGCCAGCGACGTTGTTTCGCTCTTCGATGCCGATTTCCTCAGCGGCGCCCCGCATGCTTTGCGCATCGGCCGGCCTGAAGACCATCCTTTCCTTGCGCGCCAGACGCGGCTGACTTTCGCCCGCTGCGGCATCACCGATCCGCTGTCGCTCGACGACTATGCCGCGCATGACGGCTGGCGCGGGTTCAAGCGCGCCCTTGAGACCGGGCCTGCGGCGATCGTGACGGAAGTCACGCAATCCGGCCTGCGCGGGCGCGGCGGCGCCGGTTTCCCGACCGGCATCAAATGGAAGACGGTCGCCGACACGCAAGCCGACCGTAAATACATCGTCTGCAATGCCGACGAAGGCGACAGCGGAACTTTCGCCGACCGCATGGTGATGGAAGGCGATCCCTTCATGCTGATCGAAGGCATGACGATCTGCGCCATCGCCGTCGGCGCGACCAAGGGCTATGTCTATTGCCGCTCCGAATATCCGCATGCGATCCGGACCTTCAACGAGGCCTTGCGGCTTGCGAGGCACGCCGGCTGGCTCGGCAACGCGGTCGGCGGATCCGAACATCGTTTCGACATCGAGCTGCGCGTCGGGGCGGGCTCCTATGTCTGCGGCGAGGAGACGGCGCTGCTCGACAGTCTGGAAGGCAAGCGCGGCGTGGTGCGCGCCAAACCTCCGCTGCCGGCCCACAAGGGCTTGTTCCAGCGCCCGACGGTCGTCAACAACGTCCTCTCGTTTGCGGCCGTGCCCTTCGTTCTGACTGAGGGCGCGGCGGCTTACGCCAATTTCGGCATGGGCCGGTCGCGCGGAACCATGCCCATCCAGATCGCCGGAAATGTGCGCTATGGTGGCCTTTTCGAGACCGCCTTCGGCCTCACGCTCGGCGAGATCGTCGAGACGATCGGCGGCGGAACGGCCTCGGGTCGGCCGATCCGGGCTGTGCAGTGCGGCGGCCCGCTCGGCGCCTACTTCCCGCCGAGCCTTTTCGACACGCCCTTTGACTATGAGGCGTTCACGGCGCGCGATGGATTGATCGGCCATGGCGGCGTGGTGGTTTTCGACGACAGCGTGGATATGGCCGAAATGGCCCGTTTCGCGATGGAGTTCTGCGCCGTCGAAAGCTGCGGCAAGTGCACGCCCTGCCGCATCGGCGCGGTGCGCGGCAAAGAGGTGATCGAGCGCATCATGCTCGGCACCAATGTCGAGGCCAACATAATTCTTTTGGAAGATCTCTGTCAGACAATGAAGTTTGGTTCGCTTTGCGCGCTCGGCGGATTCGTGCCCTACCCCGTCATGAGCGCGCTTCGCCATTACCCGGAAGATTTCAGGCCGCGCGCAGCGGCGGCTGCGGCCGAATAGGAGAACAACATGGCTCTCATCAGCGAGATCGACTACGGCACCCCCGCCGTGAAGTCGGACAAGCTCGTCGAGCTCACGATCGATGGCGCCACAGTCAGCGTGCCGGCCGGCACCTCGATCATGCGCGCGGCGATGGAAATCGGCAATCACATCCCGAAGCTTTGCGCAATGGACTCGCTCGAAGCCTTCGGCTCCTGCCGCCTCTGTCTCGTCGAAATCGAAGGCCGTGCCGGAACGCCGGCGTCCTGCACGACGCCGGTTGCCCCCGGCATGATCGTCAAGACCCAGACCCCGCGGCTCAAAGCTCTGCGCAACGGCGTGATGGAGCTCTATATCTCCGATCATCCGCTCGATTGCCTGACCTGCGCCGCCAACGGCAATTGCGAATTGCAGACCGAGGCCGGCATCGTCGGGCTGCGCGAGGTGCGCTACGGCTACGCGGGCGAGAATCACCTCGATGACAAGAAGGACGTCTCCAATCCCTATTTCGCCTACGATCCGTCGAAATGCATCGTCTGCAACCGCTGTGTGCGCGCCTGCGAAGAGGTGCAAGGCACCTTTGCGCTGACGATCGATGGACGCGGCTTCGAGAGCCGCATCGCGGCTGGCCAGGCCGAGGACTTTTTCGACTCCGAGTGCGTGTCTTGCGGCGCCTGCGTGCAGGCCTGCCCGACCGCGACGCTGTCCGAAAAGGCCGTGTTCGACATCGGCCAGCCTGAACATTCCGTGGTGACCACGTGCGCCTATTGCGGCGTGGGCTGCGCTTTCAAAGCCGAGATGCGCGGCGACGAGCTGGTGCGCATGGTGCCGTACAAGGATGGCAAGGCGAACCACGGCCATTCGTGCGTGAAAGGCCGCTTCGCCTGGGGCTATGCGACCCACAAGGAGCGCATCCTGAAGCCGATGATCAGGGCCAGGATCTCCGATCCCTGGCGCGAAGTCTCCTGGGAGGAGGCGATCTCCTATGCCGCCTCGGAATTCAAGCGCATCCAGGCGACCCATGGCAAATATGCGGTGGGAGGAATCACGTCCTCGCGCTGCACCAACGAGGAAACCTATCTCGTTCAGGAAATGATCCGCGCCGGATTCGGCAACAACAATGTCGATACCTGCGCGCGCGTCTGCCATTCCCCGACCGGCTATGGTCTGAAGACCACGTTCGGCACGTCCGCCGGCACGCAGGAGTTCGATTCCGTCGATGATGCCGATGTGATCGTCATCATCGGCGCCAATCCGACCGACGGCCATCCGGTCTTCGCCTCGCGCATGAAGAAGCGGCTGCGCGAGGGCGCCAAGCTCATCATCATCGATCCGCGCCGCATCGATCTCGTGCGTAGCCCGCATGTCGAAGCCGATTATCATCTGCCGCTCAAGCCGGGCACGAATGTCGCCATTCTCGACGCCTTCGCGCATGTGATCGTAACCGAGGGTCTGGTCAACGAAGCTTTCGTGCGCGAGCGCTGCGAGCCGGCCGAGTTCGCGGCTTGGGCGAGCTTCGTCTCGGAGCCCCGCAACAGCCCCGAGGAAGTCGAAAAAGTCACCGGCGTCCCGGCCGAGACGATCCGCGCTGCGGCGCGACTCTATGCGACGGGCGGCAATGGCGCGTTCTATTATGGTCTCGGCGTCACCGAGCACAGCCAGGGTTCGACGACCGTCATCGCCATCGCCAATCTCGCCATGGCGACCGGCAATCTCGGCCGGTCCGGCGTCGGGGTCAATCCGCTGCGCGGCCAGAACAATGTTCAGGGCTCCTGCGACATGGGATCCTTCCCGCACGAGTTCTCCGGCTACCGGCACGTTTCCGACGATGCGGTGCGCTCGATCTTCGAGACGATCTGGGGCGTGACACTCGAGAAGGAGCCGGGCCTGCGCATCCCCAATATGATCGATGCCGCCATCGACGGCACGTTCAAGGGGATCTACATCCAGGGCGAGGATATTCTGCAGTCCGACCCGGACACTAAACATATGGCCGCAGGGTTGGGCGCGATGGAATGCGTCGTCGTGCAAGACCTATTCTTGAACGAGACGGCCAATTACGCGCATGTCTTCCTGCCCGGCTCGACCTTCCTGGAAAAGAACGGAACCTTCACCAATGCGGAGCGGCGCATCCAGCGCGTGCGCAAGGTGATGGCGCCGAAGAATGGCTACGAAGACTGGGAAATCACCATACTGCTCTCGGAGGCTTTGGGCTATCCGATGCACTACAAACATCCGAGCGAAATCATGGACGAGATCGCCCGGGTGACGCCGACCTTCGCCGGCGTTTCCTATGCCCATCTCGACGAGGTCGGCTCGATCCAATGGCCCTGCAACGACAAGGCGCCGAACGGCACGCCGATCATGCATATCGGCACCTTCACCCGCGGCAAGGGCAAATTCGTCCTCACGGAATATGTACCGACCGACGAACGGACCGGTCCGCGCTTCCCGCTCCTGCTCACAACGGGGCGTATTCTCAGCCAGTACAATGTCGGCGCTCAGACGCGCCGCACCGCCAATGTCGTTTGGCATGAGGAGGACTTGCTCGAGATCCATCCGCATGACGCCGAGCAACGCGGCATTCGCGATCTCGACTGGGTCAAGGTTCAGAGCCGCTCCGGCGAGACCACCTTGCGCGCCAAGCTCACCGACCGCGTCGCGCCAGGCGTCGTCTATACGACCTTCCACCACCCGCTGACCCAGGCCAATGTCGTGACCACCGAGTTCTCGGATTGGGCGACGAATTGCCCGGAATACAAGGTCACGGCCGTGCAGGTCTCGACATCCAACGGGCCAAGCGAGTGGCAAGAGAAGTATCGCGAGATGTCCGAGCACAACAGCCGGATCGCGCAGACGCTCGACGCGGCGGAATGAACGACGCGGAACGCGAAGATCTGCCGAGCCCCGCGGTGAGTGTGCCCTGTCTCGCTCAGCGCGACGGCGTCTCTTTCGCGACGACGCGGCTCGTGCCGGACGAACAGGCCGTCGCCTTTACCTTCAATGGCTCGACCCACGCGGTGATGATGGCGACGCTAGCCGATCTCGAGGATTTCGCCGTCGGTTTCGCCTTGACCGAGGGCTTGATCGAGGGTCGCGACGAGATCGAAAGCCTCGATGTCGTGACCCTGCCGCTCGGGATCGAAATTCGCGTCTGGCTGAAGGATGAGCGCGCCAAAACCTATGCGCAGCGTCGGCGCAGCATGGCCGGGCCGACCGGCTGCGGGCTTTGCGGAATCGAAAGTCTTGAAGCCGCGATGCGTGAGACCCCGTCGGTTGCTTCGGCACAAATTCGGTTCACGCCGCAAGCCATCACCACCGCCATGGCGGCCCTCGAACCCGGCCAGAAATTGAACGACGCGACGCACGCGGTGCATGCGGCCGGCTTCTTCACCGAGGCCGAGGGGCTCGTCGCTCTGCGCGAAGACGTCGGCCGCCACAATGCGTTGGACAAGCTGATTGGCGCGCTTGTCCGCAGCGGACGCACGGCCGCAGCGGGTTTCGTTCTGACCACCAGCCGTGTGTCGATCGAATTGATCCAGAAGGCGGCGCGGCTCGACGCGCCCGTCCTCGTCGCGGTCTCTGCGCCGACCGCCGCGGCGATCCGGCTTGCGGAGGACTGCGGCATGACCCTCGTCGCCGTCGCACGGCGGCAAGATTTCGAGATCTTCACCCATCCCGAAAGACTGACGACAGCCTCTCGAAATGTCGCATAGCACGCAGAACAAGCTCGTCTATATGGCAAACCAGATCGGCGCGTTCTTCGCCGCGCAAGGCCATGACAAGGCCGTTGCCGGGATCGCCGACCATATCGCCAAATTCTGGGAGCCGCGCATGCGGGCGCAAATCCTCGCCCATCTCGCGCATGGCGGCGAAGGCCTCGATCCCTTCGTCAAGGAAGCGATCGAAATCCTCGCGCGCAAAAAGCAATAGCAGCGCTTCCGATCATCAAAGGAGTCGCGCCTATAAGGCGCGGCGGTACTCGCTGGGGCTGACCCCGTCACGCGGCGAAATCCGGCGCTCAAGGAGCTTGCTTCGCTGAACCCGAGCTGCAAGGCGATCTCGGTCACCGGCGTTGCCGTGCTGCCAAGCAGGTTTTTCGCAGCCTCGACGCGGCGCGCCATGTGATAGCGATGCGGCGGCATGCCGAAGGATCGCCTGAAGGCGCGGGAAAAATGGTAAGGGCTCAAGTGTACCAGCTCGGCCATCTCGGCGATGGAGATGCGCGAATCGAGCTGTGCCTCGACGTAATCGGCAATCCGTTTCTGCTGCCTACGCGCAAGTCCGCCGCGCTGCGGCAGTTCGATCGGCGCGCCGTTGAGCCGGATGACCTCATGGCAGAGCACCGCGCCGAGCGCCTCCGCATAAAGATTGGAACTCGCATCCCGGATGGCGCGCGTCAGTGCCGCCGACAATAACGAGCACGTCGGAAGCGCCGAGAATCATGGCGAGGAAGCCGCCGCAAAATGATTCGGTGAATTCCGGCCTTCCGGCGGCGCTTCAATATGAACTCCGCGATCACCTGGATCCCGGCTCGAAGCGGAGCCCGTCATCGGGCCGGCCGAAGGCCGGACCCGTTGGCTTCGGCCGGGAAAGGGCCTCTCCCCCTATCTATGCGAGCAGGGTGATGGCCGAATGTGCGTTGCTCTGCGAAAATAGAACGCGAGCGACGGACAGGCGCTTCCCCAGGTCACAAGGTTCGTCTTCCAGCAGTGTCGTCGCTCGCGTTCCCGCGTGAACCCGAACAGTTGAAGGAGGGCTGTTGGCGCAGCGCCTCGCAGGACAAGGACGGGCCATGACCAATCTACCATCAAACATCTTGTCTATCGTTGGGCCGGGTAGTCGTCTGTGATTCTTCTCACAGAATTTAATTCGGGTGGGACTCCAATCGAATCATTCCCAAAGATAAGCCTGCTGAGACGCAGGGGCTTTCCATGGGCACGAACCACACTTCGATTTGTCGCGTGAGTCGCATTTTTCTGGCTGCAGCGTTAAGCCTGACCGCTGTCGCCAACGCCAAGGCGTTCCAAGTGACGGCCGAACAACGCGCCGCCTGCACACCCGACGCCTTGCGGCTTTGTTCCTCAGAGATTCCGGACGTGGCCGGATCGTGGCCTGCATGAGGGCCAAAGAGGCAAGCCTCAGTCCTCAGTGCCGCGCGGTGTTTCAAACCGCAAGCCTAGTACCCGGAATCAAAGTTGACTGATACGGTGATTTTTGAATCGCCGCTGGCGGACTTTTGTTTTGGTCCATGCGAACGGTTCGGCGGCCTCGTTGTAAGCCCGGATGAACGCATCGATGTGCTC
>DATFNQ010000110.1:0-2285 GCA_035266305.1 Methylovirgula sp. | reverse complement strand
CACGGCAACGTCGCCGAATTGGATCTCGCGAAAGCCGGACTCGAAGCGGACAATCGCGGGCGCATCGCCGTCGATGAAAACTACCGGACGAGCAAGCCGCACATTTACGCCGTCGGCGACGTGATCGGATTTCCCAGCCTGGCTTCGGTTTCGATGGAGCAGGGGCGCCTCGCGGCGGCGCATGCTTTCGGCGTGGCGGTTCAGTCCGATCCCGCGAGCTATCCTTACGGCATCTACACGATTCCACAGATTTCTTTTATTGGGAAAAATGAAGAGCAACTCACCGAGGAAGATGTTCCGTACGAAGTCGGCATCGCCTACTATCGCGAAATTGCGCGCGGCCAGATTTCAGGCGAGGTCACCGGGCGGCTCAAGCTTATCTTTCATCGCGAGACCAAGGAGATTCTCGGCGTGCACATCATCGGAGAGAACGCATCGGAACTCCTGCATATCGGGCAGGCGGTGTTCAGTTTGAAAGGCACCATCCACTATTTTGTGAACACAGTGTTCAACTATCCGACGTTGGCCGAGTGCTACAAGGCTGCGGCCTTCAATGGCTTGAACCGCTTGGGCTAGCGTCCGATCAGCACCCACGCGCCCCACTTCGAGGGATCGTCCTTGCCGGTGCGTTGGATGATCTTCGCGCGGGTCTCAAGCTGGGCTTTGCGCAGCGCCGCCCATTTGTCATCGCCGCCGAGCCAGTGTTTGTAGAAAAGCTCGACCATGTCTGCTGAGTCTTTCTCGGGAACGGGCCAGAGCGAAGTGAGCACGGCATCGGCGCCGGCGCGCAGCATCGCGCGCGGCATGCCAAAGACGGCTTCCCGGCCGCTGGACGCGTCAGCTTTGCCGGTCGGCGGCCGCAGCACGACGAGTTCTGTGCCGCTCAGATCGAGGCCCGTGGCTTCATAGGCGCTCAGGATTCCATCCTCAACGTCCGACGCCGGTTCTGCTCCCGATAACACCGCATCGACACCCGCGAAATAGAGACCGGAGCGCAGAGAAGGATCGTCGAGACCGGCGGGAAGCTCGCTCGCGGAATTTGCATCATCGCTTTCAGATAGCGGTAGATAGAACGCCTGGGTGGCGATGTGCAGGACGCGGGGGCTGTGTGCGCCTCGAACGGCTTCTTCGACGGCGAGCGGGCCTTCGTAAAGCTGAACCTGCCAATTCTTCTCGCGCAATAACTTCGAGATGGATTCGACTTCGACGCCGCTTTCCGGCATCGGCGCCAGTGCGCCTTTTGCGTCAGCCGCCGCAGGATCGGAGGGAACGGCGGGCGGCGGAATTCCCTTTGCGACGGCATCGATCGCAGCGAGCGCAGAGCGATACTTGCTGTCGGAGAGGGCAAAATCGGGATTGCCCAGCAGGACTGCGGTGTTGTCCGCATGAGCCGCGGAGTTTCTTACGAGTTCGCGCGTCGAAGGAAGAATATGCAGATCATATTTCTCGAGCAACACTTTTCCAGGTCCAGGGGTCACGACACCGAATGAGACACGCTCTAGAGCGCCGGCCGGCGCTACGAAAATGTGCGTCGCGCCGCCGAGCGCGGACTCGAGTGGCTTCCAGAATGCCTCGTAAAATTTCGACGAGTCGGGATGAGCCGCGGCCGTAAGCGAATTCCGGTACGCACGCAACGGATCGGCCTCGAGCGCCGCGGCGTCGCCAAGCGTCACCAGCGCCGGCTGGGTCGAATCCAGTGTGAGAACGAGGGCCACGTAAAGTGGCTTACGCGCGTGAGCTGCGGCATCGTCGAAATCAAACTTGAGGTATTCGATCGCCGCGTCGCCTTCGCGCAATTGTTTTTTGACGTCGCTCCAAGTCGGGGGCGGCGTGATTGTAGACGTTGCGGGATGCGAGCCCAGGCGTTTGGTGTATTCGCGCTCGATCTGCACAGCTTCGTCGGCAAGCTTCTCCTCGGCGGCGCGCCACTCGTCGGAATCGGCGCGCTTTTGGGCTACGAAGGCGGCGAGCTGCGATCTTTTTGTAGCGAGCTGTTCGACGAGAGCGGTGGCCTCAGGATCGCTACCTGCAGCGGCGCGATGCCGCGCGAATGTGAAGCTGCCAAGAGCCAGCGCCTTCTGCCAGAGAACGAGGTCGTACATCCGGGCGGCCAAGGCCGGATCGCTCTCGCGATTCGCATAGGCGAAGCTATAGGCCTCGGCGAAGAATTCGTGGATCGCATCGAGAAGCGCGCGGCGATCCTTGTCGCTCATGGAAGGCAGCGATTGAGAGAGCTGGGAGCGCAGCGTCTCCTCGCGGCGGTGGAAGAAATCCTGCGCCTTGTC
>DATFNQ010000109.1:0-2086 GCA_035266305.1 Methylovirgula sp. | reverse complement strand
AGATTCTCTTGGCGTCGCAAGAGCTTTTCGCAAGACTGTTCCACCTTCGGCAGCATGCCTAGCGAGAACTGCTATATTCGGGAACTTGTTGCTTCTTTCCGAATATGAACTGCTGCGGATTGGCTTCGATCGAGCGCACGGCCTGATCGATGTCCTGAAGCGTCTTGCGGCCGTCGACGGCAAGCGCCTCGTATTGGCGCAATCCGGAGCCGGTGAAGCGGTTGAGATTGGCGGTCAATTCCTTGGTCCGCGCGTCGAGGTTGTCGGCCAGCGTGCGAATGGATTTCGCCGCCGCTTCCATTTCTCCGAAGGCGCCTTTGGAATCGCCGGTCGCGAGGAATCCGTTCAGATTGGTAAGAACCCCATCCACCTTGTCGGCGTCGGCGTCGAGCTTGGCTGAGAGTTCCGCCACGTCCTTGAGGGTCGCTTTCACCTCGTCCGGGTCCACGGCTTTCACGACCTTGTCGGTATCATCGGCAAGCGTCGAGAGCTTCGCGGAGAGCGGCCCGATCGCCTGACCGACGTCCGAGACGGCGGCGAGGAAGTCCTTGATCCCATCGGAATTGGCGGCGAGCGCGCCGGAGAATTTCTCGACATTCTTCACTGAGGCGGTGAGCGAACCCGAATTGTCGTCGAGGATCTTATTGGCCTTGTCGAGCACGTCCGAAGCCTGGCCGGCGATGTGGCGCGCGGCTTCCATCATGTCCTGGAAGTCCGAGCGTTCGGCGACGATCACGCCGGGCCCGCCGTCTGGCGCTTTGCCGAGCGGCGGCGAATTCACGCTGCCGCCGGCCAGCGCCACCGAGGCGATGCCGGTCAACCCGGTCGATTCGAGGTGCGCCTTGGTATCGGTGCGTATAGGCACGCGGGCATCGACATCGATCAGCGCGTAGACGTGCGAGGGGTCCTGCGGCATGAGATCGATCCGCTTGACTTCGCCGATCCGGACGCCGTTGAAGAGAACCAAACTGCCGCCCCCGAGGCCAGAGATCGAGCCGGTGAACACGACCTTGTACGTCTGCGTCCCCGCCGACGACCGGCCGGGGCCTGCCAGCCAGTAGACGAAGATGAAGCCCACGGCGATCACCGCGAGGGTGAAGGCTCCGATCAGAGCATAATTGGCCCGGGTTTCCATGAGTCGCTCATCTGTTGGCGGGACCGGCGGCCGGCCGTTCGGCCGTTCGTGGCCTTGGGTCCACGTCGAATTGGCGGGCCCTCTTGCCGTGGAAATAGGCGCGCAGCCAAGGGTGTTCGGAGGCGAGCATGGCGGAAATCGGGCCGCTGGCGATCACTTTGCCGTCGGCGAGAGCCGCGACCCTGTCGCAGACCACGTAGAGGCTATCGAGATCGTGGGTGACCATGAAGACCGTGAGCCCGAGGGTTTTCTGCAATGTCGCGATCAATTCGTCGATTTCGGCGGCACCGATCGGGTCGAGCCCGGAGGTCGGCTCGTCGAGAAAGACGAGTTCCGGATCGAGCGCCAAGGCCCGCGCGAGCGCCGCACGCTTGACCATGCCGCCTGACAATTCCGCCGGATGTTTGTCCGCCGCATCCGGTTCGAGGCCGACCAGCTCGATTTTCAGCATGGCCAGCTCTTGGGAAAGCCGTTCCGATATGTTCAGGTGCTCGCGCAGAGGCACCTGGACGTTCTGCTTGACGGTCAGGCCGGAAAACAAGGCGCCCTGCTGAAACATGACGCCGAAGCGGCGTTCGAGGCGCTTACGCTCGGTGAGGTCGAGGCGGTCGAGATCGGCGCCGAAGACTTCGATCGTGCCCCTTTGCTTGGCGATCAGACCGAGGATCGTGCGCATCAGGACCGATTTACCGGTTCCCGAGCCGCCGACGAGGCCCATGACTTCGCCTTTGAAGACGTCGAGATCGAGCCCGTTCATGACGAGCTTGTCGCCGAAGCCGACGACGAGGTCGCGCACTCTGATCACAAGCTCCTGCGCGCGGGCAGCAGAAGGAGGAGGCCGCCGGGGCGGCAAATCGACGAGGGGAGCGAAGCTTTCCATCTCTGCGCTCAAAACCTGATGGCGGTGAAGAAGAGCGAGAAGACTCCGTCGACGACGATGACCATGAAGAT